>NZ_JAAAHR010000073.1:0-41596 GCF_009908215.1 Nonomuraea sp. K271
GCCCCACCCCGCCACCGGCAGCACCTCGCCACCGATCATCCTGGCCTCCGCCGCGGCCACGGACAGGGTGTCGGCCACCCGGGCGATCTCGCCACGCCCGTCCTTGAGCGGCTTGCCCAGCTCAACCGCCAGCAGGCCGGCCAACTGGTCGGCCTGCGCGATGGCCGAGGCGGCGGCGCGTTCCAGGATGTCGGCACGGGTGGCCGGCGCCAGCCGCGCGATCTGCTTGGCTGCCTGCCCGGCGAAGGTTCGGGCCGCGGTGATGTCGCCGGGTTGGGCCGTTCGTGCCCGGCTGACGGTTTCCCGCAGGTAAGGGCCCATGCGGTCGACATGCTCGCCGCCGGTCAGCCACTCGCCGGCGACTAAGCACCCGGCTTCGTGGATGGTGTTCATGCTGATGACTCCCGTCGATCCGCGTAGCGGTTCTCAGATTCCGCACTGTGGATTGTCGCCTCACGGTATGAGCACGACTATGGGTCTGGCAAGAGGTCTTGGTAATCCGCTTGACGGAGCATATGGACCGCTTAGCGGACTGGGTGTTAGCGTACGGACCACATGAGAGGGTGAGCAGCAGGTTCACCTTCGACTCATTAGTGAGGATCCGTGCCTTCGAACATTCCCGCAGCGTCGGGGGAGAGCGGGGGTGTGCGCAGCGTCCAGCGTGCGTTCGACATCCTCTCCCTGCTCACCGAGGACCGGCGGATGTTGACGATCCGGGAGGTCGTCGACGAGACGGGCCTGGCCAAGACCACGGCGCTGCGCCTGCTGCAGACTCTGGAGCACATGGGGTTGCTATGGGCCACGTCCAAGGGATACACGGCCGGGCCGGCCCTGTGGCGCTGGGCGCATCTCGCGCGCTCGTCCTGGGAACTGCCGCCCGAGACCGTGCAGCTCATGCGTGAGCTCGGCACGCGGCACCGGGAGACCGTCAACCTCTACGTGCTGCGCGACATCCACCGCATCTGCATCGCCCAGCAGGAGAGCCCGCAGCCGCTGCGCCATGTGGTGCGGGTGGGCGACGAGCTGCCCCTGTGGGCGGGTGCCTCCTCCAAGGTCCTGCTGAAGGACGCGCCGGAGCGGTTGCTCGCGCGAGTGGCCCGCTCTTCTCCCCATGGGGCGGCACACGTGGCCACGCTGCGGGAGTGGATCGACGAGGCCGCGCGGGACGGGTTCGCGGTCAGCCATGGTGAACGCGAGCCCGGTCTGTCCGCGGTCGCCGTCCCGGTCACGAGCGGCTCGCGGGCGACCGTGGCGACGCTGACGCTCAGCGGCCCCACGGTCCGCTTCACCGACGACCGCGTCGAGCAGTTCGCCGCGGATCTGCGCGAGGCCGCCAAGCGCATGTCGGAGCGCGGGTTCGACCATCCTCTGACTTGACTCAATGGAGCGTGCATGCAGCAGTTGCCACTGGACGGCGTCAAGGTCGTGGACCTGACCAATGTGCTGGCCGGGCCCTATTGCAGTTACCAGTTGACGCTGTTCGGCGCGGAGGTGGTGAAGGTGGAGCTGCCCGGCGTCGGGGATCTCGCCCGGCGGCTCGGACCCGATCCGGAGCTCAACCGGGAACAGATGGGCGCCTCCTTTCTCGCCCAGAACGCCGGCAAGAGCTCGGTCGAACTCGACCTGAAGAGCCCCGCCGGGCGGGCCGCGTTCGAATCGATGATCGCCGGAACCGACGTCCTGCTGGAGAACTTCAGAGCAGGGGTGCTGGCCAAGCTAGGCTACGGCTGGGACCGGCTGCGCGAGCTCAACCCCGGCCTGGTCTACTGTGCGATCTCCGGCTTCGGCCAGAGCGGGCCGATGAGCGGGGCGCCCGCCTACGACCAGATCATCCAAGGGCTGTCCGGCATGATGAGTGTCACCGGCACCCCTGACACCGCTCCGCTGCGGGTGGGATTTCCCATTTGCGACACTATCGGAGGGCTGATGGCAGCCCTCGCCGTCTCCGCCGCACTGGCCGGACGTCGCCGCAATGGGCAGGGCTGCTTCCTGGACCTGTCCATGCTGGAGGCCTCCATCTCGGCCATGGGCTGGACCGTCTCCAACTACCTGATCAGCGGGGTCGAACCGGAGCCGATGGGCGACCAGAACGCCACCGCCGCCCCCTCCGGCACCTTTGAGACCGCCGACGGGCCTATCAACATCGCCGCCAACCAGCAGGCCCAGTTCGAGACCCTGTGCCGGCTCACCGGCCGGTCCGACCTGGTCACCGACCCCCGCTTCGCCGAGCGGGAAGCCCGTAAGGCCCACAGGCAGGCCCTTAACCAGGAGCTCAACCAGGCGCTGCGGGCCAAGACCGCGCTTGAGTGGGAGGAGATCCTCTCCTGCGAAGGCGTTCCCGCCGCCCGCATTCTCACCGTCCCGCAAGCGCTGGCACTCGACCAGCTACGCCATCGCGGCTTCCTGACCGAGGTGCCGATCGCGGGATCGGGCGAGCGGCAGGTCACCGTCACCGGAAACGGCGTGGTCGTGAACGGCGTCGCCCTGCGCCCGCGCGGGTCCGCCCCGCTGCTCGGCGAGCACAACGACGAGTTCGAGGGCGTCTCATGAGCGAGACGGCGGACTGGTGGGCCACCGCGGTGTCGAAAATCGAGCCCGACGTCATCGAGCTGCGAGGGCAGCCGGTCCAGCAGCTCATCGGGCGGATCAGTTTCGCCGAGATGATCTGGCTCATGCTCCGCGGCGAACGCCCGGATCCTCGCCGTGCGGCGCTGCTGGAGTCAGCGCTGGTCTCGTCGGTCGATCATGGGCCGCACGCGCCGTCCATCGCCGTCGCCAGGATGGCCGTTACATGCGGGGTGGGGCTCAACAACGCAGTCGCCACGGGTGTCAACCTGCTCGGCGATGTACATGGCGGCGCTGGCGAGCAGTGCGTCAGGCTGCTGGCGGAGGTGGTCGGGGACGGAGACGCGGCCGCGGTGGTCGCCCGCTGGCGCGCGCGTGACAAGTACCTGCCAGGCTTCGGACATCGCTTCCATACGCGCGATCCGCGCCGGGATCCGCTGCTCGACCTGGTATCCGAAGCCGTCGACGCCGGGGTGGTGACGGGCGAGTACCTGCGAGCCGCGATCGAGGTCGAGCGTCTGATCGTGCCGGTGCCGATGAACATCGACGGAGCGACCGCGGTGGTCTACGCCGAGCTGGGCTTCCCGGCGCCCCTGGCGCGCGGGCTCTTCGTGCTCAGCAGATCCGTCGGGATCCTGGCCCACGCCTGGGAGGAGGCAGGGCAGGGGCGGCGCAACAAGGGGCCGATACCGCCGTCCATCCTGCCCACCTGGCTCTGATACTGAAAGGGGAGTCCCGCCGAGCGGCGGGGCTCCCCTTTTCTCAGTAGACGACGATCTTGCCGGTGCTCTGCGGGAAGATCGCGTCGTTGTAGAAGTACTCGCCCGGGGTGTCGAAGGTGTGGGTGGAGGACTGGCCGGGCATCAGGACGCCGGTGTCGAATTCGTACTCGAAGAACGAGACGGCGGCATGTGCATTGGCGTTGTCGGCGGGGTTGACGAAAGTGACCGTCGTTCCCTTGGGCACGCGCAGGTGCTGCGGCGACATGGCGTTCTGGGCCACGGTGTTCTCAGTCGCTCCGGGCTGCTGGTTCGACGCATCCCAGATCCGCCCCAGCGTGATGGTGGTGCCGGTGAGGGCGGCTGCCCTGATGTCGTTGCGCTTCTTCGGCGGCGTCGGGGTGGGTGCGGGCGGGACTTTGCCGCCGAGCTTGAAGGCCCACAGGTGGTCGCCCTTGGGGATGTCCGGGTACGGCAGGCCGTTGCCGCCCGCCAGCACCGCGATGTACTGCTCACCGTCGATCTCATAGCTGATCGGGCTGGTGTGCACGCCGGCGCCGCACTGGAAACTCCACAGGATCGTGCCGTCGGTGTCGTCCATGGCGTGCAGCAGTCCGTCGGGACCGCCCTGGAACATGACCCGCCCGGCCGTGGTGAGGATGCCGTTGCCGTGCGCGAGCGACCACTCCCGGTCCAGTGCCCACACCGGGGTGTTGGTACGGGGATCGACGGCCGCGATGCCGCCGGCGAAGTACTCGCCGAGGGGGCGCGAGGTGTTGACCCGGCCGTCGCGACTGTTGGAGAAGCCGGAGTTGATCAGGCCGTAGCCGATGTAGACCCAGCCCGTATGCGGGTTGTATGACAGGTGCGCCCAGTCCGCGCCTCCACCCGCGCCGGGGAAGATGATCGTCGCCCGGTCCCAGTGCGGCGTGTAGAGCCCACCCCAGGCGTAGAACGGCACCGGCCGGATGGCCTTGCCGAACTCCGGGGCCTGCGGGGTGAACGGCTCTCCGCCGGGGAACGGTTGCGTGGCCGCGGTCTTCTGCTGCGCGTACTGCGGGACGGGACGCTCCTCCATGCCGTGAAGGGGCTCCCCGTTGCGCCGGTCGAGGATGTAGAACATGCCGACCTTGCTGCCGTAGACCACGGCCTTGCGCAGCTTGCCCTTGACGTTGATGTCCACGAGCACCGGTGCCATGACGTTGTCCAGGTCCCAGATGTCGTGGTGCACCGACTGGAAGTGCCACCTGCGCTCGCCGGTCTTGGCGTCGATCGCCACGATCGAGTTGGCGAACAGGTTGTCGCCGCCCCGGCTGGAGCCGTCGAGACGGGGGTAGGAGCCGCCGAAGGTCCAGTAGACCAGCCCCAGGTCCGGGTCGACCGCCGGGTGGATCCACGGAACGGCTCCGCCGGTCTTCCAGGACTCTCCTTCCCAGGTGTCGTTGCCGAACTGGCCCTCACCTGGGCACGACCAGAACATCCAGACGATCTCGCCGGTGGAGGCCTTCAGCGCGTAGGCCCGGCCGCGTGCCCCTCCTGTGCTGCCCTGCATGCCGACGTAGATGAGGCCGTCCCAATAGACGACGGCGCCGGCAAGGGTGCCGGTCAGGCCGCCGCACTGCCCGTTCTCCGGGTCGCAGCCGCCGGTGTCGCCCCCTCCTTCGCCGTCGGTGATGAGCTGCCGCTGCCAGACGACCTCGCCGGTGTCCTTGCTCAAGGCATAGACAATGTTGGCGCCGGAGGTGGAGAAGACCAGGTTTTCGCCGAGAGCGACGCCGCGCATGTTGGTCTTCTCGTCGCCCAGGTTCATTCTCCACTTGATCTTGCCGGTCTTGCCATCCACGGCGAAGACGTTCTGCTGGGTGGTCTGGACGTACAGGACGCCGTGTTCCACGACGCAGGTGCTCTGCTGGGCGGAGGACGTGCTGCCGCCCTCGAGGTTGACGTGCCAGGCGCCGCCGAGCCGGCGCAGCGTGCGGGCGGTGATCTGCTTCAGCGGGGAGTAGTTGTGGTTGCCGAGGTTGCCGCAGACCTTGGGGAAGTCCCTGCCCGTCACGCCTAAAGACACGGGCTGGCGTTCCAGCGGAACCGTGGCGGCCTGGGCGGGTTCGATGATCGCGCCTGTGATCGTGGCTGGGGCGGTCAGCGTGGCTGCCGCACCGAGGAGGAAATTACGTCGTTCCACTGGCACCAAGCCTTCGGTGGTCCACTTGATGGACCTATAGATCCATACGACGGACGCACCATAAATCCGATCAGTTGGCGAAGGCAAGGCTTGTTCTCATCGAAGATCCGTGGTTAGGCTCAAGCCCTTGAATGGACCAATCGATCCGCGTGGTGGATCGCAATGCGAGGTGCCCATGCGCAGCAAACTCTCCATCGCCACCGCCATCGGAGCGGCGGCCCTCCTGCTCACCGCCACCGCTCCCAGTTCCGCCGCCTCCCCTTCGGCGGCGCAAAACCTTGGTGATCCCGACTACGGTGTCTGCCGGGGCACCGATGCCCGCTGCTACCACGACTGGGGCAACTTCGACCCTGCCAACGGCTACAAGCTGCTCGTCTACAGCCGCACTGCCGGTCCCCGTCACGCTCACCTCGGCACTCCGCTCGGCCCTGGGCTCAATCCACCGCCCAACGACGACAACGTGGCCGTCAAGGCGATGATCAAAATGGGGCAGGAGAACGGCTTCACGGTCGACTACACCGAAGACGTCACCCAGTTGTCGTCGGCGGGTCGGCTGCTGTCGTACAACGCGGTGATGTTCCTCAGCACCACCCGCGACGCCCTGGATGACGCTGCCCAGACCGCATTACGCCAGTACGTCCGCGCCGGTGGTGGCTTCGTCGGCGTGCACAACGCGTTCGGCACCGAGTACAACTGGCCCTGGTACGAGGGTTTGCTCGGCAATGCCAACTTCTACGACCACGGCTCCAACCAGCCCGGCACCGTCGTCACGGTGGACCGCCGCGATGTCTCCACTCAGGGGCTGCCCCGGACCTGGGGCTTCACCGACGAGTGGTACAATCTCGTCCCTTACCCGACCCGGGTCCGCGTCCTGGCCGAGGTGGACGAGAGGAGCCTTGCCCAAGGGGTACGCGGCAACCTCGGACACCCCGGCCACGGCGACCATCATCCGGTGAGCTGGTGCCAGTACTACGACGGTGGCAAGGCGTGGCTCACCACTCTCGGTCACGACGTCAAGGCATGGACCGACGAACCCATGGACGGTGACCGATACTTCCTCCAGCACCTGCTGGGCGGCGTCAAGTCCGTGCTCGGGATGACACCGTTCTGCCGCTGACATCGGTCATGCCGGGGATCCCGGGAGGGTCGGTGTGTTGAGGTGGGACCGCGCCTCGCGTGGTGAAGTACCGTCGGCCGGCGACGAGCAGGTCCTCGGCGGGGAACTTGGTGATCACCTCGCAGCCGTCGGCGGTCACGAGGATTTCCTCCTCGATGCGAGCCGCCGACCAGCCGTCCTTCGCGGGCCAGTAGGTCTTCAGGGCGAAGACCATGCCCTCCTCCAGGACCTCGGGATGCTCGGGCGAGACCAGCCGGCTGAAGATCGGCTTCTCCCAGATGGACAGCCCGACGCCGTGGCCGTACTGGAGGGCGAATGCGGCCTCCTCGTCGGCGAAGCCGAACTCTTGCGCGGCCGGCCACACGGAGACGATGTCGGCGGTCGTGGCGCCGGGCTTGACCAGGGCGATCGACTGATCCATGTACTCGCGGCAGATCTTGTAGGTGTCCCGCATGGCGGGGGAGGCGCTGCCGACCGCGAAGGTGCGGTAGTAGCAGGTCCGGTAGCCCACGTAGCTGTGCAGGATGTCGAAGAACGTGGGTTCACCCGGGCGGATGATCCGGTCGGAGTGGACGTGCGGGTGCGGGCGTGCTGCTGGTCACCCACGACGTGGACGAGGCGATCGCGCTGGCCGATCGCGTCCTCGTGCTCGACCACGGCAGGATCGCGGCCGAGCAGCGGCTGGATAGGCCGGGGC
The DNA here is from genome assembly GCF_009908215.1 of Nonomuraea sp. K271. Lineage (NCBI taxonomy): Bacteria > Bacillati > Actinomycetota > Actinomycetes > Streptosporangiales > Streptosporangiaceae > Nonomuraea > Nonomuraea sp. K271. The sequence continues at coordinate 7,284 of NZ_JAAAHR010000073.1, forward strand.
GCCACCGAGATCCGATCCGAGCCGTTGCGAGCGCTCGGCGTCACAGGTGAGAGAGCGTGATATATTCATGTAAAGCTAGTAGGAAAAGTTGACTATCGGCGACGTGAGATCGTACATTACCGGCATGAAAGAGGAGCGCGACGTGCCCGTCCGCACGGACCTCCCGGGGGATACGCATTGGTACGACCTCCCGGACGACGAGGCCGAGCTCGAGCTGGAGGAGCAGCCCTCCGCGCCGCGGCGACCCTGGTGGCGGTGGTGGTCGTGAGCGGCGGGAGTGTGGTGGCACTGGTCGGCAACCCCCGGAGCGGGTCCAGGACCCTGACGGTGGCCGTCGAGGCCGCCGAGACGCTGGCCAGGCAGATCGGGCACGACGCTGCGATCGAGGTGGACCTGTCGGGCCTCGGTCCGCACCTGCTCTCACCCTCGCCGTCCCTGGACGTGGAGGTAGCGCTGGAACTCGTCACGGAAGCGGACGTGATCGTTGTGGCCAGCCCCACCTACAAGGGCACCTACACGGGCCTGCTGAAGTCGTTCCTGGATCGGCTGCCCTACCAGGCTCTGGCCGGCACGGTGGCGTTGCCCTTGCTGGTGATGGGCGACGCGCGGCATGCGCTCGCCGTCGAGGTCCACCTACGCCCGCTACTGGTGGAGTTGGGCGCCGTCGTCCCCACGCCCGGCCTCGCGCTGGTCGAGGCCGATCTCCCGCGTCTGCCGGAGGTGCTGGAGCAGTGGCACGCCGCGGTGGCGCCGCAGGTGAGGGCGGCGCTCACGGATGTCGCCAAGGCGTGACGGCGACGGCCTCGAAGGAAACGTTCAAAGAAGGTCATCGTCCGTGCCCAGCCCCTGTCCCGTCGCCTAGGCTCGCCCCCATGTCGATCGACAAGAACGCCGCCCTGCTCCCTGACCCCGATCGCGCTGTGGTCGCGATCGAGCCGCCGGCCGCGGGGGAGGGGTACTGGGCGGGCGCGCCCAGCGCGGTGGCCGCGGACGGGCTGATCTATCTCGCCTACCGCCTGCGCCGCCCGGTTGGGCAGGGCCGCGGGTACGCCGTCGTGGTCGCTTGCTCGGCGGACGGTGAGCGCTTCGAGACGCTGACCAGCGTCACACGCGAGCAGATGGACGCCGAGTCCCTGGAGCGGCCCTCACTGGTACGCCTGCAGGACGGGCGCTGGCGGCTGTACCTGAGCTGTGCCACCGCCGGCACCAAGCACTGGCGGGTGGAGGTGCTCGAGGCGGCCGATCCGGCAGCGTTCGATGCGCGCTCGCGCGTCACCGTCCTGCCGGGCGATCCGAAGACCGGGGTGAAGGACACGGTCATCGTACGGCGGGATGGTATGTGGCACCTGTGGGCCTCCTGCCACCCGCTGGCCGATCCCGACGAGGCCGATCAGATGGTCACCGACTACGCCACCAGCGCCGACGGCTTGGAGTGGACCTGGCACGGCACCGCTCTGAGCGGCCGTCCAGGTCTGTGGGACGCGCGCGGCGTCCGGGTCAGCGCCGTGCGTTTCGACGGCGATCGCGTGCTGGCGTTCTACGACGGCCGGGCAAGCGCGGCGGAGAACTACGAGGAGCGCACCGGCATCGCCGCCGGAACGGAGCCGGATGCGCTCACCCCGCTGGGCGAGGAGCCCGCGGCGCTGTCGCCGCATCGCGGCGGGGGCCTGCGCTACCTGGACATCGTGGACCTGCCCGCCGGCGGAGCCCGGCTGTACTACGAGTACACCCGCCCCGATGGCGCCCACGAGTTGCGCACCGAACTGCGCTGATCGGGCGCACCGGCCGCCCGCGCCGGTCGGCCGGCCCGCGTTGATCAGGATCGGCGTCCGTTGCGCGACTGCCGCTGTCCGGGCGGCCGGGCGCCGACCAGGCCGCCGGAGCGCTCGCGAGGGCGGAGCCAGTCGCCGAAGTCCTCGCCGGTGACGCGCTGGAGCAGCCGGATGTCGTCGGCGAAGTACGGGAGGAGCTGTTGCCGCTGCTCCCAGGACAAGGGTCGGCGAGCCGGGCCCTGGCGCTGGAGCAGAGCCTCCACCGGCATGGCCAGGGCGGCGGGCAGACGCCTGCGCAATGAGGACAGCATGAGGTGCCGGGCGCCCGCGGCCGGGTGCGTCGTCACGTTCTCCCGGGGAACCTCGGTGAGCACCCCCGGGCGCACGCCGAGGAAGGCGCAGATGCGATCCAGCGTCGCGGCAGGCCGGTCGACGATGTCCCGGTAGCGGAAGATCAGCACCTGGTCGCGGGGGAACAGGCCGAACAGATGCTCCAGCTGTTCGCCGTACCGGCCCAGCCCGACGTAGCGCCAGAAGTGCCCCCACCCGTCGGCGATGCGCCGCTGTTCGGCCTCGCACGCGCGCACCAGGTCGCCGATCGGCTCCAACCCGGCCGACCACAGATGCGTCCAGTTGGAGTGGGCCCGCTCGACCGGGTCGCGCAGCGTCACGATGAGCCTGACGTCCGGGATGGCGGCGTGGATGCGCCACTGGGCGGCCAGGTCGTGGAGATAGAAAGGCGTGGACTCGCCGGTCAGGGTGCCCGGGGGCGCCTCGGCGAACAGCGCCTCGTAGTCCGCGCGCCGCCAGATGTGCTCCTGATAGGTCGCGGCGTCGCCGGGACCGCCTCTGTCGGGCGGCGGGCCGTCGGTCAGGAAGAACTTCGGCTCTTTGATCGTGGACATATAGAGCTCCGGATGCTGCTGCAGTGCGCTGTGCAAGGCGGTCGTCCCCGCTTTGGGCACCCCGGCGATCAGGAAATCAGGCAGGGACACTGTGTTCCTCCCGGCGTTCGTCAAGTAGCCCCATTTTCCTACCAAAAGTATGGGATACTCAAGTATGGGTTTGGACAGGACCCGCTCGCCGGGCGAGCGTGCCGAGACACCCCTGACCGCCGCCATCCTGGCCGGGCGGTGGATACGCTCCGCCGCCGTGGACGACGAGGGCGGGAGGTGCTGGAGGGCCAATCCGGATGCCCGGGGCCGGTCGGCGCTCGCCGCCGCCGAACCCGCCTCGCTGTACGCCGGGGCGGCCGGGATCGTCCTGTTCTTTCTGGAACTGGCCGCGGCGACCGGGCACGAGGCGTACCTGGAGGACGCCCGCGAGGGTGCCCGCTACCTCGCCGCCACCTGGCGGGAGCAGGCGGATCTGTCGCTCTATCACGGCCTGAGCGGCACCGTCGTGACGCTCGTCGAGGCCGGGTGGGCGCTCGGCGACGGCCGCTTCGAGGAGGAGGCCGTGGCCGCGGCCGATCGGATCGTCCGCGCGACCCGCCCGCTGGACGGCGGCCCCGGCTGGACGGGAGATCCCGCGCAGCGCGGCGATGGCGGGATTGTGCTCGGGCTGCTGCGCGCCGCCACCGCGCTGGGCGTGCCGGCCTACGAGGAGATCGCGGTGGCGGCGGGAGAGCGCATCGCCGGGCTGTCCGTGCCCGGCCACCGCTTCGGCGACTGCCCGGACCTGCCCGTGGACGCGATCACCCCGGGGTTCCTCGCCGGCACGGCAGGGACGGCGTTCCTGCTGGCCCGCCTGTACGGCCTCACCGGTGAGCGGCGCTTCCTGGAGGCGGCGAACCGGGGCGCCGGCTTCGTGCGCGAGGTCAGCACCGTGACCGACCGGTGCGCCGTCGTGCCGCACCACGTGCCGCACGAGCGCACGCTGCACTATCTGGGGTTCTGCTCGGGCTCGGCGGGCGTGGCCCGCATGTTCTACGAGCTGTACCGGGTCACGGGCGACGCGGGCCACCTGGAGTGGGTGGAGCGCCTGGCCAACGGCATCCTGCAGTGCGGAGCGCCGCGTCGGCGCACGCCCGGGTTCTGGAACGTGGCCTGCCAGTGCTGCGGCACCGCCGGGCTGCTGGAGTTGTTCACGGGGCTGTGGGCGGTTACGGGGAAGGACGCCTACCTGGCCTTCGCCGGCGGGCTCGCCGAGCATCTCGTCGGCTCCGCGAGCGACCTCGACGGCCGAGGTCTTCGCTGGTACCAGGCGTACCGGCGGCTGCGTCCCGGCGAGGTGAGCGCGGACACCGGCTACATGGTCGGCGCGGCCGGCATCGGCGCGGCCCTGCTGCACCTCGATGCCGCCATGCAGCCACGCCACGCACGCCGGGCCATCCTCCTGCCCGACAATCCGTTCCCCGCCATCCCCGTGCCACCTGGCCGGCTAAGTGACGGGATTACCCTCTAAACCAGTAGGAAATGTTGACTTGTCGGAGATAGTGGCTTAGCGTCGTTGGTATGAGCCAGGGCTTCCTCCTGACCAGGCGCTCCCACGTGGATTTCGGCCACGTCGCCAGCGCGCAGTGTCGTTGATCACGGACCCGTAGTCGCCGAATCCCACTCTCGTGCTCCCGGCGTGGCCGGCGCCGTCCACGCCTCCTCCGACGACTCCTGTTTCTCCGCGCTCCCGGCAGCCGCCCGGGCGCCGCGTGAGCATGCCTTCTCCCGTGAGGAACTCTCTCGTGATCGTGCCATCAGTGACACCCGGCCACCCTGTCCGCCTTCCGCATCGCACGGGGGTGCCCGCATGACCGACACGCTGCCCGACCGCGCCATCGCCGCCGACCAGTTCAGGCAAGCGCTCGCCGTGCACGCCAGCGGCGTCGTGGTCATCACCGCGCAGAACGACGGCATTCCCGTAGGGCTCACCGCCACGTCCTTCTCCTCCGTCAGCCTGGAACCGCCCCTGGTCTCCTTCTACGTGGACCGTTCCTCCACCACCTGGCCGCAACTGGGCGCCGCCGACCACTTCGCGGTCAACATCCTGGCCAGTGACCAGGCCGAGCTGGCGGCCCGCTTCGCCCGCAAGGACATCGACCGCTTCGCCGCGCCCACCCGCTGGCGGCCCGGACCGCTGGGCGCGCCGCTGCTGCAGGACGTCTCGGCGCACCTGATCTGCCTGCCCTACGAGAGAGCCGAGGTCGGCGACCACCTCCTGGTGGTCGGCCTGGTCACCGAGGCCCACGTACGGCACGCCGGCCGCCCCCTCCTCTACCACCAGGGCCGCTTCGGCCGCTTCCTGGCCCACCCCGACTCCTGAACCCCGGAGCCGCTTGTGTCCACACCCACGCAGAAGCGGGCCTACGCGAGCCCCGTCGACCACACCGCCTACGGCCACTACGGCCCCGGCCGCCTGCACCTTTCGCCGGACTGGAACCGCCCGGTCTACCCCTTCCAGAGCCGGATCACCGCCGACGGCCCCAGCAGCTTCCGCGCCGAGCCCGGCCGCTACCACCTCTGCGTCGCCTGGGTCTGCCCCTACGCCCACCGCGCCGCGGTCGTCCGCAAGCTCAAGGGCCTGGAGGACGTCGTCTCCCTGTCCTATGTGGACGACGAGCGCGACGGCCGCGGCTGGGCCTTCAGGGAACGCGGGGGCCCGGACCCGGTCAACGGCTTCACCCTGCTGGAGCAGGCCTACGACGCCACCGAGAAAGGGTACGGCGGCCACATCTCGGTCCCCGTGCTGTGGGACCGGCGGACCGGCACGATCGTCGGCTACAACTTCCCCGACATCACGATCGACCTGGCCACGCAGTTCGAGCAATGGGCCGACACATCGATCGATCTCTACCCGGACACGCTGCGCCCGGAGATCGACAAGCTGAACGGGTGGATCTACTACGACGTCAACACCGGCGTGTCCCGCGTGGCCCGTGCCACCACCGAGGACAACCGCGAGCGGTACAACCGCTGCCACCTCGCCAGCGAGCGGGAACTGAGCGACTTCCACTATTTGTGGCCCTACGCCCGCGACCTCCACCAGCGGCCCGCCTTCCGCGAGACCACCAAGGGTCGGCCCGCAACCTGGGACGCACCCCACGGGCGGGGCCGATGACGCGCAAGCAGGTCCATCTGGCTGCCCATTTCCCGGGCGTGAACAACACCACCGTCTGGGCCGACCCGCGCTCCGGCAGCCAGATCGACTTCGCCTCGTTCGTCCACCTGGCCAGGACGGCCGAGCGTGGCAAGTTCGACTTCTTCTTCCTGGCCGAGGGGTTGCGGCTGCGCGAGCTGAAGGGTCGCATCCACGATCTCGACGTGGTGGGGCGCCCGGAGGCGCTCACCGTGCTCAGCGCCCTCGCTGCGGTGACGGACCGGCTCGGACTGGCCGGCACGGTCAACGCGACCTTCAACGAGCCGTACGAGATCGCCCGGCGGCTGTCCACGCTCGATCACCTGAGCGAGGGCCGAGCGGCGTGGAACGTGGTGACGACCTCCGATGCCTTCACCGGCGAGAACTTCCGCCGCGGCGGCTTCCTCGACCGGGCCGACAGGTACGACAGGGCCGCCGAGTTCCTCCGCCTGGCGCGCGAGCTGTGGGACTCCTGGCGGCCGGACGCGATCGCCGCCGACCCGGAGACCGGCACGTTCGTCCGGCCGGGTGCGATCGGAACGGTCGAGCACTCCGGCGAGCACTTCACGGTCCAGGGCCGGTTCACCCTGCCGCGCACGCGGGGACGCCCTGTGATCATCCAGGCGGGCGACTCCGACGAGGGCCGCGAGTTCGCCGCCGCCAACGCCGACGTGATCTTCACCCCGCACGGCAGGCTTGAGGACGGTCAGCGGTTCTACGCCGACGTCAAACGCCGCCTGGCCAAGTACGGCCGCGAGCCCCACCAGCTCAAGATCATGCCCGGTGTGACGTTCGCGCTGGGCGGCAGCGAGGAGGAGGCCGCCGAGAACGCCGCCCACATCCGGCGCCAGCAGGTCGCGCCGCAGACCGCGATCGCGTTCCTGGAGCAGGTGTGGGGTCGTGACATGTCGGCCCACGACCCCGAGGGGCCGCTGCCGGACGTCGAGCCGGACCTGTCGGAAGGCGTCTTACAGGGCCGGGTGCCGATCAAGGACCGCGCTGCCATGGCTGCCAAGTGGCGGGCGCTGGCCGAGGAGAAGGGCCTGACGATCCGCGAGCTGGTGATCGAGGTGACCGGGCGACAGACGTTCATCGGCACCCCCGAGACCGTGGCCCGGCTGATCGACGAGCACGTGCAGGCGGACGCCGCTGACGGGTTCATCCTCGTGCCGCATCTGACGCCAGGCGGGCTCGACGAGTTCGCCGACCGGGTGGTGCCGCTGCTGCAGGAGCGCGGCGTCTTCCGTGCCGACTACACCGGCACGACCCTCCGTGACCATTTGGAGCTCGCATGACGTTGCACCTGGCCGTGGCGCTGGACGCCGCGGGCTGGCACCCCGCGGCCTGGCGGGAGTCCTCGCCGGCCGTCTTCTCGGCGGGATACTGGGCGGCGCTGGTGGCCGAGGCCGAGCACGGGCTGCTCGACTTCGTCACCATCGAGGACGCGCTCGGGCCGCAGTCCACGCTGCCCGACGGCTTCGACGACCGTACCGACCAGGTGCGGGGCCGGTTCGACGCCGTTCTGCTCGCGGCCCGGCTGGCCCCGCTCACCAGTCGGATCGGGCTGGTGCCGACCGCCACCACCACCCACACCGAGCCGTTCCACGTGGCCATCGGCATCGCCACCCTCGACCACGTCAGCGGGGGCCGGGCGGGCTGGCGGGCTCAGGTTTCCCCGCGGGCCGCCGAGGCACGGCACTTCGGCCGCAAGGAGTTCCCGCCGGTCGACCAGATCCTGAACCGGCCGGGCGGCATGGACCTGTCCGCCGATCCCCACGTGCGCGAGCTGTTCGCCGAGGCCGCCGACGCGGTGGAGGTGGCGCGGCGGCTCTGGGACAGCTGGGAGGACGACGCCGAGATCCGCGACGTGGCCACCGGGCGGTTCATCGACCGGGACAAGCTCCACTACATCGACTTCGCCGGGCGGTTCTTCTCGGTCAAGGGGCCGTCGATCACGCCGCGCCCGCCTCAGGGACAGCCGGTGGTGACCGCGCTGGCGCACGCGCGGCTGCCGTACGAGTTCGCCGCGGGGGGCGCCGACGTCGTGTACGTCACGCCGCACTCGGCCGAGCAGGCCCGCGCGATCGTGGAGGAGGTCAGAGGGCTGTCCGGCGAGCTGAAGATCTTCGCCGACCTGCTGGTCTTCCTGGGCGAGGACGCGGGCGGGCGCAAGGCGCGGCTCGACGAACTGGACGGGGATGAGCTCGTCTCCGACGCCGCGATCTTCATCGGCACCGCAGGGGAGCTGGCCGACGTGCTGCTGGAGTGGCGGCGGGCCGGGATCCAGGGGTTCCGGCTGCGGCCCGGCGCGCTGCCGTACGACCTGACGCAGATCGCCCGGGGACTGACCGCGGAGTTGCGGGGGCGTGGGGCGTTCCGGCACGCGTACGAGGCCGCCACGCTGCGCGGGCTGCTCGGCCTGCCGCGCCCGGCCAGCCGCTACGCGGAGGTGTCATGAAATTCCTGCTCATTACGTTGATCGTGCACAACGACGACCGATCGCCCACCGAACGGTTCCGCGAGGTCGTCGAGACCGCGGTGCTCGCCGAGGATCTCGGTTTCGACGGGTTCGGCGTGGGGGAGCGGCACGAGCGGCCGTTCATCTCCTCCTCGCCGCCGGTGGTGCTCAGCCACATCGCGGCCAGGACGTCCAGGATCCGGCTGTTCACCGCGGTCACCACGCTGAGCCTGCTGGACCCGGTGCGGGCGTACGAGGACTACGCCACGCTCGACCACCTGTCCGAGGGCCGGCTCGAGCTGATCGTCGGCAAGGGTAACGGCGCCGCGCAGGCCCGGTTGTTCCACGTCACGGCCGAGGACCAATGGGACAGAAACCGCGAGTCGTACGAGCTGTTCCGCCGCCTCTGGCGGGAGGACAAGGTCACCTGGGAGGGCCGGTTCCGGCCGCCGCTCACCGAGGCCGAGACCTGGCCCCGCCCCCTGCAGCGGCCGGTCCGCGTCTGGCACGGCAGCGCCACCAGCAAGGAGTCGGTGGACCTGGCCGCCCGCTACGGCGACCCGCTGTTCTCCGCCAACGTCACCAACCCCATCGACCCGTACGCCGAGCTGATCGACCACTATCGGGAGCGCTGGGCGCACTACGGGCACGACCCGGCCGACGCGCTGGTGGGAGCCGGGACAGCGGGCTACTACGCGGCCAGGACCTCGCAGGAGGCCATCGCGACCTACCGGCCGATCTACGAGGCACGCATGGCGTTCCAGCGGAAGCTCGGGCTGCCGATCGTCTTCCCGACCCTGGAGGACGCCATCGAGCGCAGTTCGATCCTGGTGGGCAGCCCGCGGCAAGTCATCGACAAGGTGCTGCGCTACCACAAGCTGTTCGGCCACGAGGTCATGCACCTGCACGCCGACGCCGACGGGCTCACCCCGACGCAGCACCGGGACGCGCTGGAGCTGTTCCAGACCGAGATCGCGCCCGTGCTGCGGGCGGAGATCCCCAGCAGGCCGTTCCCCGGAGGTATCGCGTGACACTGTCCATCCTCGACCTCGCCCCCATCACCTCCGGCGGCAACGCGGGTGACGCGCTCCGCAACACCATCGACCTGGCACGCAAAGCCGAGGAGTTCGGCTACCGCCGCTACTGGGTGGCCGAGCACCACTTCGCGCCCGGCGTGGCCAGCTCCGCCCCGGCCGTGCTGATCGCCCTGGTGGCGGCCGCTACGTCCACCATCCGGGTCGGGTCGGGAGCCGTGCAACTCGGGCACCAGACGCCGCTGTCAGTGGTGGAGCAGTTCGGGCTCATCGACGCGCTGTACCCGGGCCGCATCGACCTCGGCATCGGCCGGTCCGGCCAGCGCCGCGCCGAGCCGGCCAAGGACGCCTTCGAGCCCAAGGACGCGAGGGTCGTCGACGGGCTGCTCATCCCGCCGCCGTTCGACTGGTCGAAGCTCGCCAGGCACCCGCACCTCGCCCACTACGCGACCCTGCTCCAACAGCCGGGCGCGCAGACGCCCGACTTCGCCGACCAGATCGACGACGTGCTGGCCTTCCTCAACGGCACGCACGACGCCCACGCGGTGCCCGGCGAGGGCGCGGACGTGCAGGTGTGGATCCTCGGCAGCAGCGGCGGCCAGAGCGCGCAGGTGGCGGGGGAGCGGGGGTTGCCGTTCGCGGCCAATTACCACGTCAGCCCCTCCAGCGTGCTGGAGGCGGTGGAGGCGTACCGGGAGGCGTTCAAGCCGTCCGACGTCCTGGAAGAGCCCTACGTGATCGTGTCGGCGGACGCGGTCGTCGCCGGCGACGAGTCCACGGCCCGCGAGCGGGCCAAGGGGTACGGGCTGTGGGTCCGCAGCATCAGGACCGGCGCGGGCGCGATGCCGTACCCCTCGGCGGAGGAGGCCGACGCGCACGTCTGGACCGCCGCCGATCGCGAGCTCGTCAAGGACCGGCTCGACACGCAGTTCGTCGGCTCGCCGGAGCAGGTGGCCGAGCGGCTGCGTGTGCTGCGCCGGGTGAACGGGGCCGACGAGCTGCTGGTCACCACCATCACCCACGATCATGTCGACCGCGTCCGCTCGTACGAGCTGCTCGCCCAAGCCTGGGACCGCCCGTGAAGCGCCTGACCCCCGCCCTACTGGTTCTCACGCTCGCCGCCTGCGGCGCGCCGACCGCTCAGACCGCCCAGAGCACCTCGCTGACCTGGGCCATCGAGACACAGCCGATCACCCTGAACCCGCAGCTGTGGGCGCAGAACAAGGTCAGGCTGCTGGTGTTCGACCAGTTCGACGCGCTGCTGTCGAAGGCCGAGGACGGCACGTTCCGGCCCTGGCTCGCCGAAGCGTGGCAGGTGTCAGACGACGGACTGACCTACACCCTCGACTTACGGGACGACGTGACCTTCCACGACGGCACGAAGTTCGACGCCGCCGCCGTCAAGGCCAACCTCGAGCAGTTCAGGGTGCCCGGCTACAACCCGTCGGTGGCCGCGATCCAGCTCAAGGCCTTCGACAAGGCGGAGGTCGTGTCGCCGTACCAGCTGAAGATCACACTCAAGGAGCCGGACGCGCTGTTCCTCGACTTCCTCGCCTCACCGAACGCCGGGCAGGTCTCGCCGAAGTCGCTCAAGAGCGCCAAGGACCTCAAGTTCGGCGGGCCCGACCTGGTCGGCACCGGGCCGTTCATCCTCGACCGGTACATCCAGGGACAGGAGAACCACTACCGCCGCAACCCCTCTTACAAGTGGCCGCCCGCCGGGGCGGCCCACCAGGGCCCCGCCCACCTGTCGGAGATCACCTACCGGTTCCTGCCCGAGGCCGCCGTCCGCGTCGGCGCGCTCACCTCCGGCCAGGTGCAGGTCATCGAAGGCGTCCCCGCCACCGAAGTCAACCTGATCAAGAAGGACCCGGACCTGGCCCTGCAGACGTCGCTCAACTCCGGCACCGCCTACTCCTACTACTTCAACACCTCACACGCCCCCTTCGACGACCAGCGCGTACGGGAGGCCTTCCGCCAGGCGGTGGACGTGGACGCCGTGCTGAAGTCCGTCTACCAGGGCACCGCCACCAGGGCGTGGAGCATCGTCGGCAAGAAGAGCCCCTTCTACGACGCCACCCTCGAAAACACCTACGGCGGCGATGTGGCCAAGGCCAACGCCCTGCTCGACGAGGCCGGCTGGAAGCAACGCGACGCCGAGGGGTTCCGGGTCAAGGACGGCAAGCGGCTCACCGTACGGGAGGTCGCCTCCGCGCCGTTCGTCCGGGACCGGCGGGACATCCTCGCCCAGGCCATCCAGGCGCAGGTCAAGCAGAGCGCCGGCATCGACTTCCAGGTCAAGATCGTGGACCAGGGCACCGCCCAGAAGGCTCTGGACGAGAACGAGTACGAGCTCTTCGGCAACTCACGCGGCGACTCCGACGTGGGCGCCGCGCTCAACCTCATCCTGTCGGCGAAGGCCGCCATCAATCGCACCCGCTTCGCCGACCCGCAAGTGGACAAGTGGCTCGCCACCGCCTCGGCCACCTCCGACCAGGCCGAACGCAAGGAGCTGTACGCCAAGGTGCAGCAGGTGGCAGTGCGGGAGAAGGCCATCGTGTTCCCGCTCTATGTGCCGGCCGACCAGATCGCCGCGCATAAGAGCGTCCAGGGACTCGGCTTCGACCCCTCCTCCGGCACTCCGGCGAGCGCGTACGACGTGCGGATCGGCACATGATCAAGCGACTGGGCACCGGGCTGGCCGTGCTCTGGGCCGCGGCGACCGCCTCGTACGTGGCCTTGCTGCTGGCCCCCGGCGACACCGTCGACATCCTGGTCGGCGACGGCCCCGACACGCCCGAGATCAGGGCCGGGATCGTCGCCGAGTGGGGGCTCGACCGACCGCAGATCGCCCAGTACCTGTCCTACCTGTGGCGACTGCTCCACGGCGACCTCGGCCGCTCCTACCAGCAGCAACGTGGCGTCGGAGAGATCCTCGCCACCCAGCTCGGGCCGACCGCCCAGCTCACGCTCGCGGCGGCGGCCACCGGTGTGGCGCTCGCGGGGGTCATCGCGGTCGTCACGGCGGGCAGAGGGCGGTGGCTGCGCGGTGCCGCCTCCGCGGCCGAGCTTGTGTCGGTGTCGGTGCCGCCCTTCCTCATCGGGCTCGTGCTGCTGTCGGTGTTCTCGTTCACGCTCGGCTGGTTCCCGGTCTCCGGGGCGCAGGGGCCGCAGGCGCTGGTGCTGCCCGCGCTCACGCTCGGCCTGCCCATCGCCGGCGTGCTGGGACAGGTGCTGCGCGGCGGGCTCGAACGGGCGCTGGAGCAGCCGTTCGCGGTGACGGCGCGGGCGCGCGGGCTCACCGAGCGCGCCCTGGTCGCCCGGCACGCCCTGCGTCACGCGCTGATCCCCGCCGTGACGCTGGCCGGGTGGTTCACCGGGACACTGCTGGGCGGCGCGGTCATCACCGAGGTGTTGTTCGGGCGGCCCGGGCTCGGCCAGGTGGCCATGCAGGCGGTGACCGGCCGGGACATGCCTGTGGTGATGGCCGTCGTGCTGCTGTCGGCCGTCGTGTACGTCACCGTCAGCACGCTGCTCGACCTGGCCTACCGCGTCATCGACCCGCGGATACGAGGGTGACCCGGGCGATGCGCGTACTCACCCGCAGGGAATCCCGCCCCGACCGGAAGATCCTGCGTCCTCGGCACGCCACCCGCTCGAGCCCGGCCCGGCCCACCCGGCCGGCCTCGAGCCGGTCAGCCGCGGCGGACCTCCTGCGCCGGCTGGTGCCGGTGGCCTTCCTCGGCCTCCTCGCCGCGGCCGTCGCGGTGCCCGGGCTGCTCACGTACGCCGACCCGCTGGCCGCCGACCCGCTGAACGCGCTCGCACCGCCCGGCGGCGCCCACTGGTTCGGCAGCGACCACCTCGGCCGCGACGTGCTGGCCAGGGTCGTCCATGGAGCCCGCCACTCCATCAGCATCGGCGTCGCCGCCACCGCTCTGGCCGTCACCTCCGGCGTGCTGCTCGGCCTCGCCGCCGGGCTGTCGCCGAAATGGCTGGACGAGGTGTTGGCCCGCTCGTTCGACGTGCTGTCCACCCTGCCCGAGCTGCTGCTCGCCCTCCTCGTCGTGGCCATCACCGGCCCGGGCACCGGCAACGTCATCTTCGCCATCGCCGTCGCTCAGCTCCCCAACTACGCCCGCGTGATCCGCGCCCAGACCTTCGTCGTCCGCCACTCCGGATACGTCGAGCAGGCGCTCACCTTCGGCCGCTCCCGCCTGGCGATCATCGCCGGGCACGTGCTGCCCAACGTGCTCGGCCCGATCCCCGTGCTGGCCACCATCGGCCTCGGCCAGGCCGTGATCGCCAGCTCCGGGCTCAGCTTCCTCGGTATGGGACCTCAGCCGCCGGCGGCCGAGTGGGGCGCGATGCTCTCCGAAGCCCGCAACTACCTGCGGGTCGCCTGGTGGGAGGCACTCTTTCCGGGCCTGGCGATCACGCTCACCGTCGTCTGCCTGACCGTCGTCGGGCGCCGCCTGCAACGCCGCTTCGAGGGGAGAACATCGTGACGTCGCTGGTGACCGTCGAGGACCTGCGCGTGAGCTTCGGCGATGCCGAGGTCGTACGCGGTGTCTCCCTGTCGATCGCGCCCGGCGAGTGCGTGGCGATCGTCGGCGAGTCCGGTTCCGGCAAGAGCGTCACCGCACGAGCGCTGCTCGGCCTGGCCGGACCCGGCTCGGCCGTGCGGGCCTCGGCGTTCCGCGTCTCCGGCAGGGACGCCCTCGCCTTCACCCCGGGCGACTGGCGGCGGCTGCGCGGCGGGTTCGCCGGACTCGTCCTGCAGGACGCGCTGGTCTCGCTCGACCCGCTGCGTACCGTGGGCGCCGAGATAGCCGAGGTGCTCACCGTCCACGACGTCGTGCCCCGGGCCCGCCGCGCGGACCGGGTGCTGGGGCTGCTCGACGCGGTGGGCATACCGGATCCGGCGACCCGGGTCAGGCAGTACCCCCACCAGCTCTCCGGCGGGCTGCGGCAGCGGGCGCTGATCGCCTCCGCCATCGCCGCCGACCCCGAGCTGATCATCGCCGACGAGCCCACCACCGCACTCGACGTCACCGTTCAGGCCCAGATCCTGCGGCTGCTCGCCGAACGCAAGGCCGCCGGGACCGCGATACTGCTGATCAGCCACGACCTGGCGGTGGTCGCTTCGATCGCAGACCGCATCCTGGTCATGCAGGACGGGCAGGTCGTGGAGGAGGGGCCCGTCCGGGAGGTGCTGGCCGCACCCGCGCACGACCACACCTGCGCGCTGCTGGCCGCCGTGCCGTCCGCCGCCTCCCGCGGCACCCGCCTCACCACCGGTACCCCGCGCACCCGCCCCTCCCTCGGCTCCTCGCTCCAAGTTCTCGCCGGAGCCGGGCTCACCCGCTCCTACGGCCCGCGCCGCGTCGTGGACGACGTCTCCTTCGCCCTCGACCAGGGCGAGACCTTGGGCGTCGTCGGCGAGTCCGGCTCGGGCAAGACCACGCTGGCCCGCCTCGCCCTCGGGCTGCTCGAACCCGACAGCGGCCAGGTCACCCTGCATCAGCGGCCATGGAGCCACCAGCGCGAACGCGCCCGCCGCCCGCTGCGGCCCCGCATCCAGCTCATCTCCCAGAACCCCCTGGACTCCTTCGACCCCCGTGACACCATCGGCCGTCTGATCGCCGAGCCGCTGCGCCTGCCTCGGGCGGAACGCCGGGAACGCGTACACGACCTGCTCGCCCGCGTCGGCCTGCCGCCGGAGACGGCCGCCCGGCATCCCCGTGAGCTGTCCGGCGGCCAGCGCCAGCGCGTCGCCATCGCCCGCGCCCTCGGCCCCCGCCCCGACGTGCTCGTCTGCGACGAACCCGTCTCCGCGCTCGACGTCTCCACCCAGGCCCAGGTCCTTGACCTGCTCGCCGACATCCAGGCCGAGTACGGCACCGCGATGGTGTTCATCTCCCACGACCTGGGCGTCGTCCACCACGTCGCCGACCGTGTCCTGGTCATGAAGGACGGCCGCGTCGCGGAGGCAGGCGACGTCGAGCACGTGTTCACCCGCCCCCGCCACCCCTACACGCGCGCGCTGGTCGCCGCCGTGCCCCGCATGGAAATCTCCACAACATAGGTAGGTTAGGGAAACCGCGGCAGGCGACGGCAACAAGCCGGTCTACGGCGGCACTCCGACGCTATCTGGAGCATCAGCATGTCCACTGTCGCCAGGTCTTCGGCCAGCCGCAGCGGATTCTCCCAGCCCAGGGGATGACCGCCGTGCCCGGCTTGCGCAGCGGTTGCGAGGACAGCGGCATGCGTGTCCCTCCTTAGCCCTGTATTCCTACCCAAGATAGCGGGGAATCGTCGCACTGAGATGTCGAGGGGCTAGCACATGGTGCGGTGGGGCATTTCGCTGCCGCGGGGTGGCAGATCTTGTGCCGTCCGGAGATTAGCCGCTGCTCGCAGGCGGTGAGTGCGTAGCGCAAGGTGGCGCAACCTTACCGTTATCCCACTTTACCTACCCAATTGCTAGGTTATTGCCTGTGTCCAGGTGGTGAGGTGGAAATGGGACAGATGGCGGCCGCGCGGCGCCGTGCTGACCGGGCCAGGCAGGTGGCCGATCTGCTCAGGCGCCAGATCGTGCACGGGATCTTCCCCCACGGCAGGCTGCCGCCGGAGGCGGCGCTGGCGCGTGAGTTCGGCGCCTCGCGTAACACGGTGCGCGACGCGATGCGCCTGCTGCATGAGGAAGGGCTGGTCGAGCGCTGCCCCGGAGTGGGTACCACGGTCGCGGGCGAGAAGTACCCGCACGGCCTGCACCGGCTGCTCGGTCTCGCCGAGACGCTGCACGAGCATGGCCACGTGACCAACCAGGTCAGGACCATGACCGTGATCGAGCCGCCCTCCGCCGTGAGCACCCGGCTCGGGCTGTCCTCGGGCGAGCCGGTCATCTATCTCGAACGGCTCCGCCGTCTCAACGGCCTGCCGCTCTCGCTGGACCTGACCTACCTGGTCCGGGACGTCGGCGAGCCGCTGTTCGACGCCGACCTGGAGAACAACGACATCTTCGTGCTGCTGGAGGGGATCGCCGGCCAGCCGCTCGGCATGGCCGAGCTCACGCTGGAGGCGGTCAACGCCGACCCACATACCGCAGCCGTGCTGGAGGCGCCGCGCGGCGCCGCGCTGCTCATGGTGGAGCGGCTCACCCACCTGGCTGACGGCCGCCCCGTCGACCTGGAGTTCATCCGTTTCCGGGGCGACCGCCTGACCATGCGCGGACACCTGAACCGCGCCACTGACGAGGAGGACCGATGACCCTGATCAACCAGCGGGTCGAGGTGCCCGTGACCATCGATGAGGCGCTGTGCATCGACGGCTGCACGCTCTGCGTCGAGGCCTGCCCACTGGACTCCCTGGCGATCAGCGACGAGACCGGCAAGGCTTACATGTACGTGGACGAGTGCTGGTACTGCGGCCCCTGCGCGGCCAGGTGCCCCGTGGACGCCGTCACCATCAACATCCCCTACCTGCTGCGATGAAAAAGGAAAGCGCCATGCGCGTCGTTCTGGCGGCCCTCGCTCTGCTCGCCGCGGCCGGCTGCTCGGTCGTCGGGGCCGCGGGCGGCGACACGGGCAAGACGAGACTGGTCGTCGGCTACCAGTCGAAGACCATCAACACCGTCACCGCGGGCACGCTGCTGCGCTCGCTCGGCTACCTGGAGAAGCGGCTCGGCGACAAGTACACCGTCGAGTGGCAGGACTACGACACCGGCGCCCCCATCACGGCCAAGATGGTCGCCGGCAAGATCGACATCGGCTCGATGGGCGACTATCCGCTGCTGATCAACGCCTCCCGCACCCAGAACGTCCCCGCCGCCCGTACGGAGCTGATCTCCACCACCGGCTACAACCTGCGCGGCGGACTCAACATGGTCGTCGTCCCGCACGCCTCGAAGGCGGAGACACTGTCCGACCTGAAGGGGACCAAGGTGTCCGCCAGCGTCGGCTCCGCCGGGCACGGCACCCTGGTGCAAGCCCTGGAGAGGGCCGGGGTCACCGGGGTGGAGGTGGTCAACCACCAGCCCGCCGTCGGCGCCTCGCAACTGGAGTCGGGCGGCGTCCAGGCGTACGCGCAGTTCGTGGCCTGGCCCGGCCTGCTCGTCTTCCAGAACAAGGGCCGCCTGCTCTACGACGGCTCCGCGCTGGACGTGCCGACCTTCCACGGCGTGGTGGTGCGTCAGGCGTACGCGAAGGAGCACCCCGACGTGGTCGACGCCTTCCTCAAGGCGCAGATCGACGCCACCCGCTACCTGCACGAGCACCCGCTGGCGGCGGCCGAGTCCGTGGCGAAGTCCACAGGCCTGCCTCCCGAGGTCGTCTACCTCTACAACGGGCCCGGCGGCATCTCCACCTTCGACGTCACGCTCAAGCCGCAGCTCAAGGCAGCGCACGAGCACGACGTGCCGTACCTCAAGCGCATCGGCACCGACTTCGGCGGCGTCGACGTCCCCGCCTTCGTCAACGACTCCTACCTGCGCAAGGCGTACGGCCCGGCGTACGACAAGGATGTGGCCTCCACGGCGAACCCCGCCGCGATCACCGGCACCGACCCCGTGTGCGGCCAAGCGGTCCAGGACCCGAAGACCGCGTCGGAGCTGTGGCTCGACGGCGCCGTCACGACGCAACCTGCGGCCACGCCCACCTGCCTGCTGCGCCAGATCGCCGCCGCCAAGTCCAAGGCGCGCGCCGCCTACGTTCCCGACACCGTCACCGGCACCCGCTGGTTCGCCGACCACGCCGTGTGGCTCCGGGAGGGGGCGAGCTTCCTGCCCTTCACCACGAAGGACGGCGCCGACGCCTACCGGGCCGGCCATCCGAAGGCGGAGCCCGTCACGTACGAGGCCGCGCTCAAGGAAGCCGGCGCATGAGCAGGAGATGGATCATCAGGGCGGCCTCCGTCCTGGCGGCGGCCGGGCTGTGGCAGGCGCTCACCGCCGCAGACGCCCGGCTGTGGCTCAGGTTCGACAGGCTGCCCACCCTCGACGAGATCGCGGGTGAGGCCGTCCGGCAGCTCGTCACTCCGGTCTTCGCGCTGGACCTGCTGCAGAGCCTGATCCGCATTCTCACCGGGTTCGGCCTGGCCACGATCGCGGGCATCGCCGCCGGCGTGGCGCTCGGGAGGTCGCCGCACGCCCGGGACGTGCTACTGCCGCTGCTGGAGGCGGTCCGCCCCATCCCGGCGATCGCGCTCGTCCCGGTGGCGATCCTGATGTTCCCGACCGACGAGCAGGGCATCGTGTTCATCACCTTCGTGGCCGCATTCTTCCCGATCCTGGTCAGCACCCGGCACGCCGTCCGGGCGCTGCCCACCCTGTGGGAGGACGCCGTCAGGACGCTCGGCGGCCGGCGCCTGCACGTGCTCTGGCACGTCTTACTGCCGGGGATCCTGCCGGGGGTGTTCGGCGGGTTGTCGGTCGGCATGGGTGTGTCGTGGATCTGCGTGATCTCGGCAGAGATGATCTCCGGCGAGTACGGGGTCGGATACCGCACGTGGCAGGCGTACACGCTGGTGGACTATCCCGGGGTGATGGTCGGGATGGTCACCATCGGCCTGCTCGGCTGGCTGACATCGGCCGCCGTCGAGCTGATCGGGCGCCGGTTCACCCGCTGGCTGCCCAGGGGAGCGTGACATGACCACACTGGCACCACCCGATCAGGCGCAGGCCGGGCTCGGGTTCACCCTGGAGAGGTTGTCCCTGGGCTACGGCGGCGACCTCGTCGTACGCGAGGTGGACCTGCGGATCGTGCCCGGTGAGGTGCTGGTCGTCGTGGGCGCCTCGGGCTCGGGCAAGTCGACGCTGCTGCGTGCCCTGGCGGGGCTGCTCCCGCCGGCGGGCGGCAGCGTCCACGCTGGCGATGCCGAGATCACCGGCACCTCGGCCGAGCGTGCCATGGTCTTCCAGGACGACGGGCTGCTGCCCTGGCGCAACGTCCAGCGCAACATCGAGCTGCCCCTGCGCATCCGCAAGGTGGGCCGGCGCGAGCGCGCGGCCGCGGCGCAGGAGTGGATCGAGCGGGTCGGCCTCGCCGGGGCCGAGGACAAGCTGCCGCGCGAGCTGTCCGGCGGCATGCGTCAGCGCGTGCAACTCGCCCGCGCCCTGGTGGCCGCGCCCCGCGCGGTGCTGATGGACGAGCCGTTCGGCGCGCTCGACGCCCAGACCCGCGCCCAGATGCAGCGCGTCCTGCTCGCCGTGCTGGGCGACACCCAGGCGACGGTCGTCTTCGTGACGCACGACGTGGACGAGGCGCTGCTGCTCGCCGACCGGATTGCGGTGATCGGCGGCCACGGCGTCCGCGCGGTGTTCGACGCACGCGGGACGGAAGAGCACGCACGCGCCGGGTTGCGCGACAGGATCGTGAAGGAGCTGTAGATGGAGATCCCCTTGATCGAGGACCGCCTGCACCTGGAGTGCGAGGTTCTGGTCGTCGGCGGAGGCACCGCGGGCACGATGGCCGCGATCACCGCGGCGGAGCGGGGCGCGCGCGTCCTGCTGCTGGAGAAGGCGCACGTGCGCCACAGCGGCGCCCTGGCCATGGGCATGGACGGCGTCAACAACGCGGTCATTCCCGGCAAGGCCACGCCCGAGGACTATGTCGCCGAGATCACCAGGGCCAACGACGGGATCGTCAACCAGAAGACGATCTACCAGACCGCCACCAGGGGCCACGACATGGTCCGGCGGCTGGAGCGCTACGGCGTCAAGTTCGAGAAGGACGAGTACGGCGAGTACGCCGTGCGCCGCGTTCACCGCTCGGGCAGTTACGTACTGCCCATGCCGGAGGGCAAGGACGTCAAGAAGGTTCTGTATCGGGTGCTGCGCCGCCGGGACATCCGGGAGAAGGTTCGCATCGAGAACCGGGTGATGCCGGTCAGGGTGCTCACCTCCGGCGGCCGGGCGGTCGGCGTGGCGGGCTTTGACACCAGGTCCGGGGGGTTCGTCACGGTGAGTGCCGGCGCGGTCATCCTCGCCACCGGCGCGTGCGGCCGCCTCGGCCTGCCCGCCAGCGGCTACCTGTACGGGACCTACGAGAACCCGGCCAACGCGGGTGACGGCTACGCCATGGCCTACCACGCGGGTGCCGAGCTCAGCGGCATCGAATGCTTCCAGATCAACCCGCTGATCAAGGACTACAACGGCCCGGCCTGTGCATACGTGGCCAACCCCTTCGGCGGCTACCAGGTCAACAACAAGGGGGAGCGGTTCGTCGACTCCGACTACTGGTCGGGCCAGATGATGGCCGAGGTCGCCGCCGAGATCGCCTCGGCGCGCGGCCCGATCTACCTCAAGCTCACCCACCTGCCGGAGGAGTCGGTCTCGGCGCTGGAGAACATCCTGCACACCACCGAGCGGCCCACCCGCGGCACCTTCCACGCCGGGCGCGGCCACGACTACCGCACCCACGACGTGGAGATGCACATCTCCGAAATCGGCCTGTGCGGCGGCCACTCAGCCTCCGGCGTGTGGGTGGACGAGAACGGGGCGACGACGGTGCCGGGCCTGTACGCGGCCGGCGACCTGGCCTGCGTTCCGCACAACTACATGATCGGCGCGTTCGTCTTCGGCGACCTGGCCGGCGCCCACGCCGCCGCTCACCCCGGCGTGCCCGGCGAGCTGCCCGAGGAGCAGATCGCCGACGCCCACGAGCTGATCCATCGCCCGCTGCGCAACCCCGACGGGCCGCCCCAGCAGCAGGTCGAGTACAAGCTGCGCCGCTTCGTTAACGACTACGTCACCCCGCCCAAGACGGCCGCAAAACTGGACATCGCGCTGGAGTCCTTCGAGCGGATGCGCGAGGAGATCGCGGCGATGGGCGCGCGCACCCCGCACGAGCTCATGCGCTGCGTGGAGGTCGACTTCATCAGGGACTGCGCCGAGATGGCGGCCCGCGCCTCGCTCACCCGTACGGAGAGCCGCTGGGGCCTGTACCACGAGCGGGCCGACCTGCCCACTCGCGACGACGCCACCTGGCTGTTCCACCTGAACCTGCGCAAGCGCGGCGACGGCGCGATGGAATTCGTCAAGCGCCCGGTGGATCCCTACGTGGTGCCCGTGCCCGAGTTCGCCCCTGCCGCCGCCGAACCGGTGCTCCTGGGCGCGCACACCGCCACCACCGTGCGGCGGGCCGCCGCCACACGTGCCGACCGGGCCGCGGTCGGCCGCTCGCCCCGCATCCTGGAGCTGAACCGGCTGGCCGAGGAGCAGCCCACCGCGGCGCAGCTCACTCCCTACCTGTCTGATCCCGACCCCAAGGTCAGGCGGGCCGCCATCGCCACGCTCACGGAGGTCGTCCCCGAGGGCGCGGGAGCAGCGCTGGCCGCCGCGCTCGGCGACACCCACGGCACGGTGCGGCGGGCTGCGGCCACCGCGCTGAAGGAGCTGGTCGAGGTCCTGCCCGCCACTCCCGAACTCGGCGCGGCCCTGGCCGGTCAGCTTGGCGGGCAGGACGCCGTGGTCCGGGCGTGCGCGCTCGACGTCCTGCGCGCCCTTCGGCTCGGCGACCGGCAGACCTTCGCCGCAGGGCTGGCCGACACCGACCGCCGGGTGCGCATCGAGGTGATCCGCGGGCTGGTGTCGCTGGACGAGGCCGACCTCGTGGCCGCGGCCGCCACGGACCCGTCGCGGGAGGTCCGGGTGTGGACGGCCAAAGGGCTGGGCCTCATCGGCAAGCCGTCCGCCGCACTCGCTGCCCTGGCCGCCGACCCTGACCCGCTCGTGCGCGCCGCCGCGCTGGAGGCCTCCGGCGCGACAGGCGCCCCGCTGGAGGCCCAGGCCGCGCAGGCGATCCACGACCCCGACTGGCAGGTACGCGTGGGAGCGGTCCGCTGCATGGCCGCCGCGGATGCGGACGTCGCGTCGGGGCCGCTCGTCGGCGCGCTCGCGGACGCCAACCTCGACGTACGCAAGGCGGCCGTGCTCGCACTGTCGCCCTGGGCGGGTCGGCCCGAGGTGGCCGCCGCACTGCGTGCCGCCCTGTCGGACCCGGACGCCGACGTCCGCGCCCACGCCCGCAGCGCGATCGCTGGCGGGAGCGGATCCCGCGCTGCGGGAGCGTATCCGGAGGACCGGCGTTGACGGACCGGTCATGCCCGATGACCGGCGCCTTCATGCCCGCCACGAAGCCGGGTCACGTTGATCAGAGGCGGAAGGGCGTGTTGGAGGCCATGCCCCAGCCCTGCGCGTAGTGGACATCGCCTGCGGCCGCCGATCAACAAGGCGTTCATCTTGGCTTCCCCGATCTCGTGGAGAAGCCGACGATCACCGCCTGGGCCGAGCTGCTGGGACGATCGTCATGACGGGGACTCCGTGGCGCCTCGGACCAGACTTCCGGCATCGAGTGGCCGCGTTGGTGGAACCCGAGCGCGGGGGCGCGTGCGGCCGGCGTCGGGACGGTGCGTGGGCCGTAGCCTGATACCCAGTAGCCTGCGGCCATGACTGGGATCCTGAGGCTGACGCCCGATGATGCGTTGGCGATGCTGCTGGAGGGCAACCAGCGCTTCGTCGCCGGTACGCCGGAGCACCCCAACCAAGATGCCGCCCGCCGCGCCGAGACCGCGCCGGCGCAGAGCCCGTTCGCGGTGCTGTTCGGATGCTCCGATTCCCGGCTGGCCGCCGAGATCATCTTCGACCGGGGCCTGGGTGATCTGTTCGTGGTCCGCACGGCCGGGCACGTGGCCGGCACCGAGGTGCTGGGCAGCATCGAGTTCGGGGTGAGCGTGCTGGGCTGCCCCCTGGTCGTGGTCCTGGGCCATGAGTCGTGCGGAGCCATCGCGGCGGCCTGCGCCGCCGCCGACGGCGGCAGCACCCCGGCCGGGTTCGTCCGTGACGTCGTCGAGCGGGTGATGCCGAGCGTGCTGGCGGCCCGCGCCGCCGGACACGATCAGGGCGACCAGATCCTGCATGAGCACATCCGGCACAGCGCAGGCCTGCTGCTGGAGCGCTCGCGCGTGCTGGCCGAGCGGGTGGCCGATGGCCGCCTGGCGGTGGTGGGCCTGTCGTATCGGCTGGCTGATGGCAGTGCGCGGCTGGTCGCAGCGCATGGCCTGAGCATGGCTGCGGTCTAGACACGCGTGCGGGTGGCGGCCCGGATTGCCTGGGCGAGCACGGCATTGCACGTGCTCGGGCAGGAGGGCTGGGCCCCGAATGGGTGGTGGCGCTGCCGGCTGCTCCACCTTGCGCGGGCGGGGCACCGGAGCGTCATTGATCACGGTCGCGTCGCTGCGCACGGAATGCGGCGGCAAACAGCAGTGGAAGGATGGCGAGGATGACGGCAAGACCAGGTGACATCGACAGTGCGGCCGTGGACAGGGCGGCCATCGACAGGGCGGCCGGGGTGCTGCGCGGCGGAGGTCTGGTGGCCTTCCCGACCGAGACCGTCTATGGGCTGGGTGCCAACGCCGCCGACGGCGCCGCCGTCACGCGCGTCTTCCAGGCCAAGGGGCGTCCGCCCTCCCACCCGCTGATCGTCCACCTCGCCGACGCGGAGCAGCTGGGCGGCTGGGTGGCGGACGTGTCCGCCCCCGCGCGGCTGCTGGCCGAGCGGTTCTGGCCGGGGCCGTTGACGCTGGTGCTGCGGCGCGGCGGCCGGGTGCCCCTGGAGACGACCGGCGGCCTGGAGACGGTGGCCGTGCGCGTGCCCGCCCATCCTGTCGCGCTCGCGCTGCTGGCGGCCTTCGGCGGCGGCATCGCGGCCCCGTCCGCCAACCGCTTCGGCTCGGTCAGCCCCACCACGGCCGGCCACGTCCGCGCCGAACTCGGCGACGCCGTCGACGTCGTGCTGGACGGCGGGTGCTGCCAGGTCGGTGTCGAGTCGACCATCGTCGACGCCACGGGCGAGGCCCTGAGCATCCTGCGGCCCGGTGGAGTGACGCGCGAAGACCTGCAAGCGGCACTGGGGCGCCCGCTCGCGGTCCCCGCGACAAGCCACATCCGGGTGCCCGGCCAGCATCCCTCGCACTACGCGCCGCGGGCCCGGGTCGTCCTGGTCGAGCCCGACAAGGTGATCGCCGAAGCGGAACGTGCGCAGGAATCGGGGCGCCAGGTGGGCGTCCTGATTCCTCCCGCCTTCGCCGACGCCGAGGTGAAAGCGCACGCCGTGGTGGCGCTGCCCGCGTCGATGCCCGCCTACGCGCGCGAGCTGTACGCCTTCTTGCGCGAACTCGACCAGCGAGGCTGCGACCTCATCATCGCGTCCCCGCCGGCGGAGCAGGGGATGGGAGCCGCGATCGCCAACCGCCTGCGCCGGGCCGCAGGACCTCGGCCCGCCGTGTGAGCGGCACCGCCGCCCCTCTGTATGACAATGACCGGCTGGGCAGACGTAGACGGGGTGTCGGGACTCTACTCACGAGTACCAGCGCTAAGCCCGGGTGGATCCCGCGTGGACGGCCTCCAATCCCGGTCCGGCGTGGATATCCAACAGGCGTTGGTATCCACGCCACGAGGGCGCGCCGGGAGGAGCGCCGAGTCCGGCCCAGGCGTTCATCGTCCTTGTCCTGCGCCCCCATACGCGGGCAATACGGGACCCGTGCTCTGCCACAACCCGGAGCCATGGCTGTTAACCAAGCGCACGAGTCGCTGCCGGACGGGTCCCGGATATTCGTAGCGGGCCACCGCGGTATGGTCCGATCCGCCGTCGCCCGTCGCCCGTCGCCCGTCGCCCGTCGCCCGTCGCCCGTCGCCCGTCGCCCGTCGCCCGTCGCCCGTCGCCCGTCGCCCGTCGCCTGAACGCCGACGGTTTCGGGGTAGTCAGTGGGGGCCGTGACCAACTGGACCTGCGAGACGCGGCTCGCACGCAGGTGTGTCCGCGGGATGCGCGCCCGCAAGCGGTGGTGCTCGTCTTGAATGGCTTCGGATCGGAAACCGGGGCGCCACGCGGGGTCAACCGTCCGGGCGTGAGCTGGTGACACTTCGGACATCGCGGCGGGCGTCGCGGCGGTTGGCGTGCACACTGGTGATCGTGACGGTCGTCAGGACCACGATGATGACGCCGAGTGAGACCAGGGTGGGGATGTCTGGGACCGCAGGCCAGATGCCGTGCGCCCAGTGCAGGAGGAGTTTGACCCCGATGAAACCGAGAATGACGCCGAGCCCGTGGTTGAGGTGCCGTAGCTTCTCCAGCACGCCCAGCAGCACGAAGTACAGCGCTCGCAGGCCCAGCAGGGCGAAGGCGTTGGTGGCGAAGACGAGGAAGGGGTCTTCGGTCACGCCGTACACCGCGGGCACCGAGTCAACCGCGAAGACGATGTCGGTGGCGAACACGGCCACGATGGCCAGCGCCAGCGGGGTCAGGGCGCGTCGGCCCTGCTCGTGGACCATCAGGCGAGGGCCGCGGTAGTCGCCGGTGACCGGCATGAAGCGCCGCAGCAGGCGGACCGAGCGCATCGAGGAGATGTCCACCTCCTTCTCCTTGCCGCTTGGCGCGTCGGCGAGGATCTTCCCCGCGGTGACGATCAGGATCGCGCCGAACAGCAGGAACGCCCAGGTACCTCTCTGCAGCGCTGCCGCGCCCAAGGCTATGAAGACCGCGCGCAGCGCCAGTGCCCCGATGATGCCGTACAGCAGCACGCGCTGGGCCAGCTCGCGGGGCACCGCGAAGGCCGACAGCAGCAGCATGAACACGAACAGGTTGTCCACCGACAGCGACTTCTCCACCACGTACCCGGTGTAGAACTCCACCGACGCCTGCGATCCGAACGCACGCCACACATAGACGCCGAACAGCAGAGGAAGCGCCAGGTACAAGACCGACCAGCCGACCGCCTCCCGCATCCGCACCTCATGCGGCCGCCGCGTCACGAGGAAATCCGCGCCCAGCAGCAGCGCGAGGCAGCCAACGGTGATTGCCCACAGCTGCGGCGATCCGATCGTCTCCAGCGGAGCAGCCGTCATCAGACTGGTGGGGGCGGGCATGGAACCTCCTCGAACGCGACAGGGCTGTCCGAGGTCTCCTTCACCCACGACCGTGCGGGGCGGCCGCCCGGGGACGAGGTCACGCCCGTACTGACCGGGCCGGCTCTTGGGAAGTACTCCCCTCGCCCTTCCAGGCTAGGCGAACCCCCTGGTCAGCTCCACTTCGGCGGCTCCCATGGTGATCGTCAAGCGTTTGACCGGCGCCGCGAGCCGGGCCGATAGTGGAAGGAGCACGCAAGGGGAGTACCCGCCATCCGGCATCCCGGTCGTCATCACGGTCTGCACGCCTGGACAGGCCCGGCGGGATGGCCCTCTGCCATCTTGCTCGCGGCCTGGCCGACGCGGCTGCAGAGGCGGAGGGTGCGGGAAGACCTTCGTCCTCATGGCCGCATCTCCAGGCGAGGCCGGGGGGGGTCCTTATGTCGATCGGCGTGCTGCTTGAGATTTTGGTGGGTATCCTACTGATCTTTTCAGTGATCATCAGCGCCGCTGCGCTGTGGGTTCCACCGCGACGGTCCCACGCCGCCGTCCGCCGCCGCGCCGCCTCCCGCAGCCAGCCTGTCGAGGACCGCCCGGATTGGCCGGGAAGGCGTGGCTGAGAAGAACTCCGAGCCTGTCAACCTGGCGAAGTGCCCACCGGACCGCCAGCAGTCGGGGGCGGGAACCTCTGCAGCTACTGACGCGAGAAGATAACCCTGGTCACAACAGCACACACTTCGCGCCAGAGCCGTAAAAGTCCCCACAGATGGCCGGTTAGTGCGGTTCGCCAGCAACCAGTGCGGCGCGACCACGCTGCGATGCTGGCTGAGTGCTTCGAGACGCTCGGCGGAGTGCCCAAGGCAGTGCTGGCTGACCGGATGGGTTGCCTGAAGGCCGGTGTGGTGGCCTATAAGGTCATCCCCACCGGCGACTATGTGCGTTTCGCCACGCACTACGCCTTCCGGCCGGACTGGTGCGAGGGGGCCGATCCGGAATCGAAGCCTGCTAGCAGCCGTCGCCACAGAAGGCTCGCACCTGTCGGTTGGGCGATTCGAGGGCATCCCGAGACCGGATGGGCAGGAGGTGACTCATCGGACAAAATGCCAGCTCGATGGTCCCTGCTCGGGGAGGCTGAAAGTGGTGAAGGTCTGTCAATCCCCATATCTCAGGCCAGATCGAAATTGGGACGAACCCCGACAATCAATCATCAGATGCCCACTCAAAACTGGCTCTCCCTCAGCCAGCGGGGACCGTCTCGCCGAGGAATCGGATCAGCAAGTCAGTTACCACCGCAGGTCGCTCCAGGCTGGGCAGGTGGCCAGCCCAGGGCAGTTCGAGGTGGCGGGCGCCGGCGATTCGTTCCGGCAGGCCGACGGCGATCTCTCGGAAGTCAGCGAGATCGTGCGCTCCCGACACAGCCAGGCAAGGGGCTGTGATCCGCGCCAGGTCGACCGGCGCGGCGGTCGAGGCGAACTTTGCTGCCGCATGCGTCTCGACCGCATGCCGGTACATCTGCCGGACCTGTTCCCGAACTTCTCCGCTGGCTTCAGGGCCCAGCCACGTCATGACGTTCAACTCGACGGCCCCAGCGATGTTGCCCGCCGCCAACAGCGCGTTCTTCCGCTCGGTGAACGACTGCAGTTCAGGGCCCGGCACGTGTCCAGGCATCGCGGAACAGAGCAATGCCACGGCAGTGACCGCCTCCGGCCGTGTCGCCGCCACCTCCAGCGCGATCTCGCCGCCGTGGGAGGACCCGACCAGGGCAACTCGTTTGAGGCCCAGATGGTCCAGGAGGTCGGCGACGTCTGCGGCATCGCGGTACGGCCGGTCCGCCACCGGGGAGTCGCCAAACCCCCGGAAGTCGCACCACACCACGTAATAGCCCGCGTCACGCAGGGCCGGCCATTGCGGGGCCCACATGTGCCGATCGCACACCGCCGAATGCAGCAGCACCAGAGCAGGACCATCCCCCGACGAATCGTAACAGAGAGTCATCTAGTGCACGGTAGCCGGACCGGCCCCGATGGACTACCGACACGCTGACACGAGCAGCTCCTCAGCGCCGAGCCATTAGCCCGTCATTTATCCAGCTTGATACGGATTCGTGGCCCCACTTTGCGGTGGGCATATCGAACCCACAAGCGGTGCGATGCCCGCTCCGTCGTCGAGTACCTCGAGCACGGCCTCGCTGTTGCGTCGCTCGGTGACGATGACGGTGCTGTCGGCATGCCGCTCGGCGTTGTCCAGCAGGTTGGTGAGCATGCGGGCGAGCCTGTGCCGGTCGCCCGTGACGACCACTCCGGGTTGCGGGCTGGAGACGATCTTCTTTGAGCGCGGTCCGGTGGTTTCGGAGGTGACCAGTTCGGCCAGGTCGACGGGCTCGCGCTGCCCGGGTTCGCTCGCGTCGAGCTTGGTCAGCGTCTGCAGGTCGGTGAAGATGTTCTGGAGCCGGTCGAGGCTGGCCATCAGTTGCTGGCCGGTCTGGCGCCAGTTGGTCTCGTTGGGAGCGTTGTGCAGGGCGGCCTCGAACTCGGCGCGCATGGCCCGCCCACGTCTTCTCCCTATAGCGGCGCAGGGCCTGTCAAGGCGTCAGCCCCAGGTCACGCAGTTGCGCGGGCCGCGGCGGCCGATCAGCGGTCCATCACTGTGGCGCACTGGTCGGGGGTGAACACGGAGTGCCGGTAGGTCACCGAGTTGCGCCGAAGTGCCGCCCAGCTTGGAGAAGAGACGGTAGAGGTGGGTGCCGACGGTGGGCTGGGCCAGGTGGAGCGTTGATCGATCTCGCGGTTGGACACCAGCAAGTCTGCGGCGGCCAGGCGTGCGATCGTGCACGGATGAGATTGCGGTAGGGGCCAATGTTCCCGGGCGCCGCGGTCAGCTCTGGACGATCACGGTGAGGACGGTCTTGCCGGTGGCGCTTCCGCTGTCGATGTACCGGTGCGCCTCGGTGGCCTGTGCCAGCGGCAGTTCCCGGGACACGCTGATTTTCAGTTGCCCGGAGTCGGCCAGCTCGGCCAGGTGTTCCAGGCCGCGGTAGTCGGGCTCGACGATGAGGGGCGCCACCCGCAGGCCGCGCTCGGCCGCCTCCTGCGAGACGTCCAGCCCGCGCGGCAGCGGGATGAGCAGTCCCCCTTCGGCCAGCACCTCCAGCGAACGGCGGCGGGTCTCGCCACCGACGAGGTCGAGCACCACGTCCACGGCCTCGACGGCCTCCTCGAACGCGACGGCCGTGTAGTCGACAACCTCATCGGCTCCCAGTGAACGCACGAAGTCGTGTTTGGCGGCGCGGGCGGTGCCGATCACGTACGCGCCCCGCGCCTTGGCGATCTGCACCGCCAGATGGCCGACACCGCCCGCCGCCGCGTGAATCAGCACGCACATGCCGGGTCCCACCTGAGCGGTGTCGACCAGGGACTGCCAGGCGGTCAGTCCCGCCAGCGGCAGCGCCGCCGCCTCCGCGTGCGACAGGCGCGCGGGCTTGCGGGCGACCTGCCGCGAGCGCACCGCGACGAACTCGGCGTACGTGCCGGCACGGTGCGGGAAGTTCGGCATGCCGTACACCTCATCGCCCGGCTGGAAGCGGGTCACGCCGTAGCCGATCTCCGCCACCACACCCGACAGGTCCCAGCCGGGGATGAACGGCGGCCGGCCCACTTGGGGGGCGAAGCCGCCGCCGGCGCGGGTCTTGCCGTCGATCGGGTTGACCCCGGCGGCATACACCCGTACCAGCACCTCGGTGACCCCCGGCTCGGGCCGGGAAACCTCAGTGAGCTGCAGCACCTCCGGCCCGCCGTAGGCGTGCTGGAGGATCGCCCGCATGGTCGCCGTCATGACGTACTCCTTCTTCGGCCCTTCGGCCGAGCCGAATCGAGGTGCGGGTGGCGATCCCGCACCGGCCCGCTTCCGATCGGTGTGGGGGAAGTGGCAGGGCTCAGCCGCCATTGATGTCGCCCAGCCCGGACGCCCGGTGCCGATCGTCCACCCGCATGGACCAAGAATTCCACGGGAGCGTGGACACACCCCCGCCATATCCTCCGTGTCTCGGGAAGTGACTCTCCCGGGTGAGCCCAGCATTCCGAACGTTGCCGAAGGCCCCGCCTCGGGCCGTGACACACGGGAATCAGGCGGTCCGGGTGGGCGCGGATTCACTCACCGCGCTGGCTTCCTTCGCCCGCAACCTCCGCCGGGATCTCGACGTTGTCCGCAACGGCCTGACACTGCCTCACAGCTCGGGCCCTGTCGAAGGGCACGTCAATTACTCGCCCATTACGCCGAGTCCGAGCGGCACACCCCACATCACCCCGAGTCCCGAGGCTGAGAATCAAGGTAGCCCGCGGCCTGGAGGGTGAAGAGCTCGGCGTAGCGCCCACTCGCGGACATCAGCTGGTCGTGCGTGCCGTGCTCGGCCACCTGGCCGCCATCGAGTACGTAAATGTGGTCGGCCATCCGTACGGTGGCGAAGCGGTGCGAGATGAGCAGCACCGTGCGCCCGGCCAGCAGGGTGCGCAGCTGCTCGAAGAGCAGGTGTTCGGCCCGAGCGTCGAGGGTGGCGGTAGGCTCGTCCAGAATGATGAACGGGGCCTCCCGGAAGAAAGCACGCGCCAGGGCGACACGCTGCCACTGCCCACCGGAAAGGTCGATGCCGCCGGCGAACTCGGGTCCCAGCAGCGACTCATATCCCTGGGGCAGCGCGGCGAGGAAATCGTGGGCACCGGCCGCCCTGGTCGCCTGCGTCACGGCGGCACGATCGTCAGCCTTCTCCCAGCGGCCCATCCCGACGTTGTCGGTGGCCGAGAGCAGGTAACGCTGGAAGTCCTGGAACAGTACCGCGATCGAATGGCGCAGCCGATCTGGGTCGGCTGCGGTCACATCGACGTCGTCGTACAGGATTCGCCCGGACTGCGGCCGATAGAGGTGCGACAGCAGTTTTGCCAAAGTGGTCTTCCCCGAGCCATTCTCACCGACCAGGGCGACGACCTGGCCGACGCCGATCTCCATGCTGACATTTCGCAGCACGGGGTGTCGGCCCGACGGGTAGCGGAAAGTCAAGTTCTCGACCCGGAGCCGCCTGAAGCCGACCGGCTCCGGTACTGCCTGCGGGGCCTGCGGAGCCTTCCCGAGTTGCGGAAGGTTCGGCGACTGCGGGGGCAGTGATGATCCGGGGGCAAACGCGACGAATCCCTGCAGATCCTGCAGGAACGGAGCCGCCTCGAAGAGCTGGTCGGTCCCCGCAGCGGCGCCACGCAGCCGTACGCCGAGCAACAGGATCGCCGTGGCGGCGGCACCGGCGTCGGCAACGGCCATCCCACCTGTCACAGCCATTGCCAGCACCAGGCCCAGAACCGATCCCAGCGCGACGCCGCTGGTGAGGCGGGCCAGTATGGTGATCCGCAGCCGCCGCCACGCGGTCACCCTGATCTCGGCCAAGCGCTCGTCGGTGCGCCGTTCCCACCGTGATCGCAGATAGCCGGCTAAGCCGAAGGCGCGGACCTCCTTCGCGGCACGGCGGGTGGTCAGGACGTCGAGCAGGTAGCTGCGTTCGCGTTCGGCGGGTGTAAGCCGAAACAGCGCGTCGAAGAGCACCCGTCCACTTTTGAGGCCCGCGAACCACAGCGGCACCCCTGCGAGAAGGGTGGCCGGGACCAGCAGGGGCTCGATGGCGGCCAAGGCGAGTGCGATCCCCACAGTGCTCATCGCCGCGCTGGTCAGCGCGGCGAGCCCCTGGGTGAGTTGGTGCGGGCGGATCCGGGCGCTCATCGAGGCGCGTTCCAGCCGGTTGTGAAACTCGGGGCGCTCGAACTGCTCCAGCTCGATGGTGCAGGCGACGTCCAGGACGCGTCCCAGAGCGTAGCGGTTCAGCTGCTCGCTGAGGACGTCGTCGCGGGAGGTCGCCACGGCGGTGGCGAGGCCGATGACGCCGAGCAGGCCGAGGATCAGTGCGCCCTGTAGCAGCATCCCGGCCAGCGACAATCCCGCTTCCGCCACCAGAAGCTTGTCCAGCAGGTCACGGCCACCGAGGATGGGCAACACCAGACCAAGTCCGCCAACCGCCTGCAGCGCTGTGATCAGAAGGAACTCACGGCGGGCCGCGGCCAAGGTGAGCTTGAGCGCGCCGCCCAGGAGCCCCGGGAGCCGCCGCATTTCGACCTGCGGCGGCTCCGTGAACCCAGCCGCGGTGACCGGCGAAAGCGCGGGATCGCTCATTCAGTAGCCGACCTGTTTCACCTCGCCGCGCTGGAAAGGCCCTCCCTCCATCAGGAGATCGGATATGCAGTCGCTCATCGGGAGTTCCAGGTCATTCTGCATCCACATGAACTGGCCGGTGGGATTGGCCTCCAGGAAGACGTATTCACCATCTGGTGTAACGATGAAATCCAGTGCGCCATAAACGATTCCGAGTCCGTCCAACAATGCCTGTGTCTGCTTGACGATCTGCTCGGGAAGCGGCCGATAGTCGCCGTAGTGCATTTGATCCTGCGCGGCCCGCCAGTCGACATGGGTCGTCTCATTGCGCTGCGAGTCGATCGTCACGGGGAAATAAGTGTTCCCGATGACGGTGAGCCGCACCTCGTACGCCTTTTCGATGTACTCCTGGAACTGGCACATCGTATGGCGCACCCGGCCCAGATGCTCATGGATCTCATCACCGACCACGGTGGTGAGCAATCCGGACGGAAAGGCGCCGGGATAGTGGATCACGCCCCCGCTCAAGGATTTGTAGACCAGTTTCCCTTCATCGCCTTCCAGCACCTTGGCGACCTCGTCCGGGTCATTAGTCAGCAGTGTCCGGGGCACCCGTATTCCGAACTTCTTCGCCATCGCGAGTTGGTACGGCTTGAGATCGGCGACCGCGTCGACATCGGGACGGTTGATCCACAGGCAGTCGGTTGCGCGGAGGATCCCGCCGACGCCGTGCAGTGCCTCGTAGTGGGCGAACTGCCGCTCAGACTCCCCCATCTCGTCGCCGAACTCGAACGTGGTGGGCCGGCGGTACCAGACGCCGGACATCGCGCTGAGGTCGAGTTCGGAGTCGCGGTGTCTGAGCACCTGCCGCCCGCCCTCGAAGTCGGAGGTGGTGAAACTGAGCTTTTGTGGAAAGTAGCTGATGTCGACCCGGACGACCCTCGCCCCTTTTGACTTGAGGCTCCGGACGACCGGGTCGACGGTGGGATCGAAGTCCTGCGTGAGTATCAGGACCTCAGGTGATCGTACGGCCATGTCTCAGGCGCAGATGTCGTCGAGGATGTGATCAATATTCGGGTAATTCGTCGAGGTGTACGAGCTGTATCCGGCTGTGATGTCCCCCTCCGGGGCAACCCACGTCTGGGATTCAGGGTCGTAGTGACCGGCCTGGGGGTCTGGGCCAGGGGCGACGACCGGATTCCACAGCTCGGCGTAGGCGTAGGCGAACGGCTGCTCGTCGCCCTCAGGTCCCGGTATCAATGACGGGTCGATGTTGGCGTGGGCCGGGGACAGGAAGGAACGGCTGGTACGGATCGGGGTCTGGGCGATGACGTTGGACATGGGCCACCTTTTCGTGTCTCGCACCGACTACGGGGATTGTTATCTCAATGTGGTTGGTTCAGTGATTCCAGTGAGCCCTGACACCTCTCCGGAGAAGGACCAGACCAGATGGGTCGCGTCGTAATGGCCGACGGCCAGCCTCAGTTCGTTTTCCGGCTCGAATTCGGAGCCGATTTCGTACAGATACGCGAGCGGCGCCGCACGGCTCGCCTTGCAGCGCGCACGCGACCTCGTCGGCTTAGCAGGAACGACGAGATAGCCGCCGTGCACCTCTGGACGGTCGAGTCGTAGAAACGTCGGCCAGCGATACAATTCAGCCTCGCGTCTGATCATGCCTCCCGAAGATCACTGAATTTCCTGAGAAAGATGACACAGATAATGCATGTCTGTCAATGGCCATCAAGCCTTGGCCCTGACACAAAGCTTGTGGTGTGGTCACCGACGGTGTTGTGACGCTGATGACCGCAGAGGATGATTTCGGAGAAGATCGAAACGACAAGACCTCGCGGTCTGGCACGACCTCGGACACCGACGGGCGGGTGCTGGGCGGGGAC
>NZ_JAAAHR010000074.1:0-40863 GCF_009908215.1 Nonomuraea sp. K271
AGTGTAGGTGGGGGACAGGCTGTCGAGGCGGGCGCCGATCGTGCGGGCCACCCGTTCGATGGTCTGGACGCCGGCGCCGTGGCCGGGCTGCTGGTCGGTCTGGACCGACAGGAGCAGGTCGCGGCCTTGGCCCTGGATGCGGCCGTAGCTGGTGACGGCCCACGTGTTGTGGATGAAGGGGCGCGGGGTCCAGCCGTTCTTCAGCGCCACCCGGTCGCCGGGGCGGGCGGCGGCGCTGACGCCCCACGCCTGCTCCTTGTGCACCCGGCTCATCAGGCCCAGCAGCAGGTGGCGGTCGGAGGCGCGCAGGCCCTTGCCGCCGTTGACCAGGACGCCCAGCAGACGCAGGCGGTCGGCGGGGCTGGTGGTGGTGCCGCCCCAGTAGATGCCCGGCCCCGACGCGGTCTCCCGCATGCCCAGTCGCCGGTAGAACTCGCTCATGGCGCCCCCGCCGCCGACCCGCGACCAGAGGGCGTCGGCGGCCTTGTTGTCGCTCTCGGTGATCATGCGTTCGGCGAGGTCGCTCTCCGACGGGCTGAGGCCGCCGGCGTGGCGGCGCTGGAGCAGCGCGGCGAGGATGTCCACCTTGGCGCCGCTGGCGGTGATGAGGTCGTGCCGGTGTTCCCCCTGGCCGAGGGTGACGCCGGTGACGAGGTCGTGCGCGCCGTAGACGATGCGGCCCGGGCGGGTGCTCAGGTAGCGGGCGAGGTGGTGTTCGAGGCGCTGGCGGGCCGCGCGTGCGGCCCGTTTGTCCGGAAATTTCATGACGCATCGCGCCACCTTGACCGGTGCCCGCACTGCGACGGGCACGGTCGGCGTGCGTTCGGCGCCGCACCCGGCCACGAGCGCCAGCGCCACCCAGGCCGCCCACTTTGTACGCATGCGCAACCCCCCGTCGACTTTGCGGGGGTTACGGGGGTCATGCCCGGCTTGGCGACCTGACCCATCACAACCGGTACTTTCCTGGACAGACCTTCAGCTCATCCTTGCCGAGCGGTCACAGACGCGCCTCCAGGAAGGCGGCCGTCGCGTCCACGGCCCGGGTGACGTACGGCTCCTGGTCATAGAGGTCGATGTGCCGCTTGGCGTCCACCCAGACGAGCTCCTTCGGCTCGTCGAGCCGCTTGTACACCTCCTCGGCCCCCTCCGGCGAGCAGAACCGGTCGACGATCCCGTGCACGATCAGCGCCGGCTTCGGGGACAGGAAATCGGCCCCCATCATGTGGTCCATCGTGATCAGCTCGCGCACGCTCGCCCTGGTCACCTCGTTCACCCAATGGGGCGAGGCGCCGCGCGCGGTGCCGTAGTAGGCGTACGGCTCGTCGCCCGGCATCGCGGACTCGCCGCCCTCGGCGACGGCCGGCATGTACGTGACGGGCCCGCCCTGGTCCTGCAGTTCCAGCACCTCCGTGTACGAGCCCAGCGCGGCCTGGTAGTCCATGCCCGTCCGCATGGCGTAGGGGTTGGCGTACGCCCCGGCGATGCCCACAAAAACCCGCACACGGGGGTCAAAAGCAGCAAATTTCAGAGCATATCCGCCTCCCAGGCAGATCCCCACCACCCCGACCGGCTCGGCGTTCACCTCCGGCCGCGACCGCAACCACGACACCGCCGCCCGCAGATCGTGCAGCTTGCCCTGCGGATCCTCATGCCGGCGCGGCTGCCCGCCCGACTCGCCCCAGTTGCGGTGGTCGAAGGACAGCGTGACGTAGCCCCGTTCCGCCAGCCGGGCCGCGTACAGACCGGTGACCTGATCGCGCACCCCGGTGAACGGACCCGTGAACACCAGCCCTGGACGCGGGCCCGCGCCGTCCGGAACCCGCAGGTCACCGATCAGGGTGAGGCCGTCGACGGCGAATTCTGCTTTCATACGCCCAAGTCTGCGCTATGAGTCGAACCCCAGCCCCATCCGGTCGAGAGCGCGCAACCACAGGTTGCGCCTGCCCTGGTGCCGGTCGGCGCGGGCGATCGACCACCGGGTGAACTGGATCACCCCCGACCGCACCGGCTCGGGCGGGAACGGGATCGGCTTCTCCTTCACCATCCGCAGCTCGGTGCGCTCGGTGCGCTCGCCCGCCAGTAGGTCCAGCATGACGTTCGCGCCGAACCTGGTGGCCCCGACCCCCATGCCGGTGAAGCCGGCCGCGTAGACCAGCCGGCCGCCGTGCGCACGCCCGTAGAAGGCGCTGAACCGGCTGCAGGTGTCGATTACGCCACCCCACCGGTGGCTGAAGCGCACGTTCGCGAGCTGCGGGAACGTGGCGTAGAAGTGCTCGGCGAGCTTGACGAACGTCGCGTCGCGCTGGTCGTACTCCTGCCTGACCAGGCCGCCGTTGTAGTAGACGGCGTCGTAGCCGCCCCACAGGATGCGGTTGTCGTCGGTCAGCCGGTAGTAGTGGAACCGGTTGCCCGAGTCGCCGACGCCCTGCCGGTTGCTCCAATTCACCTCGGCGAGCTGGGCCGGGGTCAGCGGCTCGGTCATCAGCACGTAGTCGTAGACCGGGACCACGAAGTGGCGCAGCCGCCGCAGCAGCGGCGGGAACACGCCCGTGCCCAAGGCCACCTGGCGCGCGGCGGCCGTGCCGTACGGCGTGCGCAGGGTGATCGTCGTGCCGTCGTCGTGCAACGAGCGCACCGGGCTGCGCTCGTGCACGCGTACGCCGAGCCGCAGGCACGCGTCCCGCAGCCCCCACGCCAGCCGGGCGGGGTCGACCATGGCGCAGCCGCTGCGCTCCCACAACCCGCCCAGGTAGGTCGGCGAGTCGACCTGGGCCCGCACCTGATCCCGGTCGAGCGGCACGTAGTCGAGGCCCAGCTCGTCGATCAGCTCCTGGTGCTCGTTCAGGCCGTCGAGCTGCCATGGCTCGGTGGCCACGTGCAGCTCGCCCGTACGCTCGAACGAGCAGTCGATGCGGTAGCGCCACAGCGTGCGCTCGATCTCGTCGAGGTTGGTCACGCCCATGCGCTCCAGCCGGTCGATCTCCTCCGGCCACCGTTCCAGACCGTTGGCCAGGCCGTGGGTGAGC
Source organism: Nonomuraea sp. K271 (assembly GCF_009908215.1). Lineage (NCBI taxonomy): Bacteria > Bacillati > Actinomycetota > Actinomycetes > Streptosporangiales > Streptosporangiaceae > Nonomuraea > Nonomuraea sp. K271. Next base: position 3,027 of record NZ_JAAAHR010000074.1, read on the forward strand.
GTCGCCATGCAGAAACCGCCGTTGCGGCCGCTGGCCGCCCAGCCGATCCTGCGCCCTTCGAGCAGGACGACGTCGATCGACGGGTCGCGTTCCTTGGCCATCAGGGCCGTCCACAGGCCGGAGAAGCCGCCGCCGACGACGACCAGGTCGGCGGTGGTGTCGCCGGCCAGCCGCGGGGCCGGCTCGGGCCTGAACGGGCTGTCCAGCCAGTACGGCCTGCGCTCAGCGTCAGCCAGCGCCTGCAGCGGATCCACACTTCCACATCCCTACGATCCTCTCGCGGACCCCGGCCCAGTGGTCAGGCCCGCCGCCTGGCCACGACCGCGTTGGCGACGGCGATCAGCACCCCGACGCCGAAGATGAGCGTACCCATGACGTTGACCTGCGGCGGGATGCCGGTCTTCACCGCACCGACGATCCACAGCGGGAAGGTCACGGTCGAGCCGTTGACGAAGCTGGTCACCACGTAGTCGTCGATCGACAGCGCGAACGACAACATCGCGCCCGCCATCACCGCGGGCATGATCGACGGCAGCGTCACCTGCCGGAACGTGCCCCAGGCCGTGGCTCCCAGGTCCCTGGCCGCCTCCTCCAGCGACAGGTCGAGCGTGACGATCCGCGCCCGCACGGTCACCACCACGAAGGACAGCGAGAACAACACGTGCGCGATGATGATCGTGTTCGCGTCGCGCGGCACGTTGCCCGAGACGAACAACGACAACAGCGACGCTCCCATGACCAGTTCGGGCGTGGAGATGGCGGCGAAGACCAGGAAGTTCGTGACGCCCTTGGCGCGGAAGCGGTGGCGGCCGAGCGCGAGCCCGAGCATGGTGCCGAGCACGACGGTGATGACGGTGCTGACCAGGGCGATGACCAGGGAGTTGAGCAGCGCCACGGTCAGGTCGGAGATCTCGAACAGCTCGGCGTACCACCGGAGGGTGAAGCCCTGCCAGGTGGTGTTGGACTTGCTCTGCTTGTCGTTGAACCCGAACAGGATCATCACGGCGATCGGCGCCGACAACCACACGATGACCAGCCACGTGTAGGCGTGCAGCAGCCGGTCGCCGAGCGCGCCGCGCCTCATCGGGCCGCCGCCTCTAGCACGTTCTCCGTCCCGAGCGCCCTGGCGTAGGCGAAGATCCCCACCAGCAGGACCGCCATCAGCGTGAACGACAGCGCGGATGCGGTCGGGTAGTCCAGGTTGACCAGGTATTCGGTCTGGATGTTGTTGCCGATCATGGTGTTGCCCGTACCGCCCAGGATCTGCGCGTTGATGGGGTCGGCCGTGGCGGGCACGAACGTCATGAGCACCCCGGCGAAGACTCCGGGCAACGACAGCGGCAGCACCACCCGGCGGAAGGCTCCCGCGCGCGTGGCGTACAGGTCCTGGGCGGCCTCCACCACCCGCGGGTCCACCCGCTCCAGCGCCACGTAGATGGGCAGGATCATGAACGGCAGGAAGTTGTACGTCAGCCCGCCCACCACGGCGAGCGTCGTGGCGAGCACGTGGAAGTCGTCGGGCAGGAGCCCCCAGTCCTTCAGCGTGCCGAAGAGGATGCCGTTGTCGGCCAGCAGGAAGTTCCACGAGATCGTCCGCAGTACAAACGACACGAAGAACGGCAGCAGCAGCAGGAACAGGTACATCGACTTGCGGTCGCCGCCCTTGAAAGCGATCCAGTAGGCCACGGGATAGCCGATGAGCAACATGGCCGCGGTCGCGAGCGCGCCGTACACGAGCGAGCGGAGCAGTTGGGTGCTGTACCTGCCGAGCGCGTCCCCGTAGTTGGAGAAGCTGAACGTCATGGCGTAGCCGTCGTAGGCGTTGCCGGTCTGCAGGGAGACCGAGGCCATCGCGACCATGGGCACGACCAGGAAGATCGCGAGCCACATCCAGCCGGGCAGCGCGAGGAGGTAGGGGGTGAGCCGCCGCATGGTCCGCGCCTACGCCTGGGTGATCGACTGGAAGATCGGGTTGAACACCTGCTCCTGCTCGTTGGTCAGGGTGGTGTACGTGCGCAGCTTGGCGTAGTCGGCCTCGCTCGGGAACATGAGCGGGCTGTCGATCATGGCGTCGAGCGCCTTCTTCTCCTTGGCCCCGGCCGTCTTGGCCTGTTCCCTGAACAGGTCCTGGACGGCGGGGACGGGCGTGACGAACTGGATGAACTCATCCAGCTCGGCGGCCACGGCGGGCTGGTAGAGGTAGTCCATCAGCATGAGCGCGTCGAGAGGATTGGCCGCTCCCTTGGGAATGAGCATGTTGTCGGTCCAGATCGTGCCGCCCTCCTCGGGCACCACGAACGCGACGGGCTCGCCGGCGAGCTGGCGCTGGAAGACGTCGCCCGACCAGGCCATGGTCACCCAGACATCGCCCTTCGACACGGCATCGATATACCCTTGATCATAATATTTCCGCACAAGTCCGGCATCGCGCTGCGCCTTGAGCTTCTCCCCGGCCTTCTTCCAGTCAGCCTCCGTCGACTTCTCCGGGTCGACGCCCACCGCGAACATGCCGAAGTTGCCGATCTCCTGGGCGTCGTTCATCATCCCGACCCGCCCCTTGTACCGGGGATCGAACAACGCCTCGATGCTCGTGATCTCCTCTTTGACGTGGTCGGTGTTGTACGCGATCCCGGTCACACCCGACGCGTACGGGACCGTGTACTTGTTGCCCGGGTCATAGGAGCGCTCCTTGAACTTCTGGCCCGCGTTGGCCTGGAAGTTCGGCAGCCGCGTGTGGTCGAGCGGCACCGCGTAGCCGAGCTCGAGCATGTGCTGGAGCTGCACGCCGTTGGTCATGACGACGATGTCGTAGCCCAGCGACTGCCCGGCGCGCAGCACGGGGTCGGCCTTGCCGAAGAAGTCCGCGTTCTCCTGGATGACCTCCTTGTACTCGTACGCGATGCCGGTGTCCTTCTTGAACCGCTCGAGCGGGCCCTTGTCCCCCGGCATGTACTCGGGCCAGTTGGCGAAGACGACCTTGCCGTTCTTGGTCTGCTTCGCCCAGAAGTCCTTGACGGCGTCCGCCTTGGGCGGAGCGGCCTTCTGCCCCTGCACGCCGCAGGCGGCCAGGGCAAGCCCGGCGGCCGAGTAACCGGCGAGCCGGAAGACGTCACGTCGGGTGCGGGATCGGCCCATGAGGCGATGTGGGGGGTTCATGAGGCGCTGTCAACTTCCAATCACGTACGAGTGCTGCGCCTGCCACGACAGCCAGACGGAGTCTCCCCGCTCCGCCGCGGCCAGCGAGTCATGCGCGTTCTGCCGGAAAACGGTGATGTCCGCCCCGTCCGCGAGGCTCACGGAATAGCTGGTGTAGGTGCCGAGGTAGACGACCTCGGCGACGGTCCCGCGTACGCCGCTCAGCTCCGGCCCCGGCTCGTCCTGCCCGATGGCGATCTTCTCAGGGCGTACGGTCACCGACACCTCACCGTCGTGCCCTGGCACCAGCACCCGGCCGCCGCGGACCTTCATCTCGCCGCCGGTCGCGGTGCCCGCGAGCAGGTTGGAGGTGCCGATGAAACCCGCGACGAACGCGGTCGCGGGCCGTTCGTAGATGTCGCGCGGCCTGGACAGCTGCTCGACCAGGCCGTCGTTCATGACGGCGATCCGGTCGCTCATGGTGAGCGCCTCGTTCTGGTCGTGGGTCACGTACACGAAGGTGATGCCGACCTCGCGCTGGATGCGCTTCAGCTCGATCTGCATGGCCTGGCGCAACTTCAGGTCGAGCGCGCCGAGCGGCTCGTCGAGCAGCAGCGCCCGCGGGCGGTTGACCAGGGCCCTGGCCAGCGCCACGCGCTGCTGCTGGCCGCCGGACATCTCGCGCGGCCGGCGTTTCTCCCTGCCGGCCAGGTCGACGATCTCCAGCATCTCGCCGACCCGCCGCCTGATCTCCTCCTGCGGCGTCCTGCGCTGTTTCAGGCCGAACGCCACGTTGTCCCAGACGCTCATGTGCGGGAAGAGGGCGTAGGACTGGAAGACCATGTTGACGTCACGCTTGTTCGGCGGGACGTCCGTGACGTCGTGGCCGTGCAGCTTCACCAGGCCCTTCGTGGGCGCCTCGAAGCCGGCGACCATCCTCATGGTCGTGGTCTTGCCGCAGCCGGACGGGCCGAGGAGGGAGAAGAACTCCCCCTCGGCGATGTCCAGTGTCACGCCTTTGACCGCCTGGACGACCTCACCATGCGAGAGGTACTCCTTGACGACGTCCTCTAGCTCGATTGCCGATAGCCCGGTCATGTCCAGGTTTCGCCCTTGCCGCTATTCGCCGATGTAGTGCATGACGTGCTTCACCCTGGTGTAGTCGTGCAGCCCGAACACCGACAGATCCTTGCCGTATCCGGAATGCTTGAAGCCGCCGTGCGGCATCTCCGAGATGAACGGGATGTGCGTGTTCACCCAGACCGTGCCGAAGTCCAGCCCGTTGGACATCCGCATGGCGCGGCCGTGGTCGGAGGTCCAGACCGAGCCGCTCAGGCCATATCTCACGTCGTTGGCCTTGGCCAGTGCGTCGGCCTCGTCGGTGAACGTCTGCACGGTGATCACGGGGCCGAAGACCTCGTTCTGGACGATCTCGTCGTCCTGCCTGAGCCCGTCGACGACCGTGGGGGCGAAGAAGTAGCCCTTGTCGCCGACACGCTCGCCGCCGGTGAGGACCGTGGCGTGCTCGGGCAGCCTGTCGATGAAGCCCTGCACCCTGGCCAGCTGGTTCTCGTTGTTGAGCGGCCCGTACAGCGCGTCCTCGGTGTCGAGGCCGCCGGTCACCGTGGCGGCGGCGGCCTCGGTCAGCGCGGCCACGAACTCGTCGTGCACGCTCTCCTGCACCAGCACCCGGCAGGCGGCGGTGCAGTCCTGGCCGGCGTTGTACAGACCGGCCTCGGCGATGCCGGCGGCGGCCTTGCTCAGGTCCTTCACGTCCTCGAAGACCACGACCGGCGCCTTGCCGCCGAGCTCCAGGTGCACCCGCTTGAGGTCGTCGGCGGCGCTCCTCGCCACCGACATGCCCGCGCCGACCGAGCCGGTGATGGCGACCATGGAGGCGGTCGGATGGCCCACCACGAGGGCGCCCGTCTCGCGGTCGCCGGTGACGACGTTGAAGACGCCGGCGGGCAGCACCGAGCCGAGGATCTCGGCGAGCTTGAGCGTGGCGACCGGGGTGGTGTCGGACGGCTTGAGCACGATCGTGTTGCCGGCCGCGAGCGCGGGGGCGATCTTCCAGACCGCCATCATCACCGGATAGTTCCACGGCGTGACCTGGCCGACCACGCCGATCGGCTCGTGCCTGATGACACTGGTGTGCTCGGCGAGGAACTCACCCGCCGTCGGGCCCTCCAGCGTGCGGGCCGCGCCCGCGAAGAAGCGGAAGTGGTCGGCCGCGACCGGCGTCTCGTCCTCGGCCATGCGGGCGCGCGGCTTGCCGGTGTCGCGGCATTCAGCCTCGTTGATCTCGTCGGCCCGCGCCTCGATCGCGTCGGCGACCTTCAGCAGCAGGTTGGCCCGGTCACCCGGGGTGGTCTTCCCCCACGACTCGAACGCCGCGGCAGCGGCGGCGAAGGCCGCGTCGACGTCGTCCTGCGCGGACACCGGGGCCTGAACGTAGGCCTCGCCCGTGCACGGGTCGATGATGTCGGAGAACCGGCCGCTCTTGGCGTCCACGAACTCGCCGTTGACATAGTTCTGCAGACGGGTCGTCATGCGCCCTCCTTCGTCGGTCGCCTGACCCAGGTGCTGTGGCTATGGATGACCTCGGCAAGCTCGGTCATGAATGACCTCCTCGTGAGGTGGCTGAGATGCCCGCGACTCTTACAGAGCGGTCGCAGCGAAACAAGGGATTTCGTGGTGAATATATCAAATTGCTACGAATTCGCTTGACAGTCGACCGGGAACTGACAACATGTCGCACCAGGACGGCATCCCAGCGGGAACACCACCGCCATGCCGGACCGCTAGGAGGAACCACAGCCGATGACCACGCCGCCGCGCGTACGCCGCTCCGCCTCCCGCCCAGGGCCCGTGGTGCTCGACGACCTGTCCAAGCAGATCATCGAGCAGTTGCAGGCCGACGGGCGCATGCCGTACGCGGCGATCGGGAAGGCGGTCGGACTCTCGGAGGCCGCGGTGCGCCAGCGCGTCCAGCGGCTGCAGGACGCCGGCGTCATGCAGATCGTCGCTGTCACCGACCCTCTCACCCTGGGCTTCCCGCGCCAGGCCATGATCGGCGTCACCTGCGAGGGCGATCTCGAGTCGGTGGCCGACGAACTGGCGGCGATCGAGGAGATCGACTACGTGGTGCTCACGGCCGGTTCGTTCGACGTGATCGTGGAGGTGGTGTGCGAGGGGGACGGGCACCTGCTGGAGATCCTCAGCAAGATCCGCGCCATCCCCGCCGTACGCGCCACCGAGTCGTTCGTCTACCTGAAACTCCGCAAGCAGACCTACTCCTGGGGCACCCGCTGACCGACCTGGCGGCGGGCTCCCGCGGGGCTCAACCGAAGACCTGCTCCGCACAGTCGGCCGTGAGCGCCCGCTGGAACCACTCCTCCAGCACCGCCGTGTCCATGCACGACGTGATCCGCGCCCGCACCTCCTCGGACACCTCGATGCCCCGCGCCTTGAGCAGCATCTGCAGCAGCTTCGCCTCACCTATGGCCTGGCCTTTGGCCTGGCCTTTGGCCTCGCCCTCGGCGAGGAGGCTCTCGGCGAACTCCCCCTGGTACGGATGTGTCAGCATAGCCATAAGGTTCCCCCATTCCTTCTGGGCGACGCCAGTCAGAGAGACGTAGATGTACTGACCGTATCGCCCGGCCAGCTTCTGATCGATTTTGCTGAGGGCCGCATCCAACGTGCTCAGGACTTCTTTGATCAACGGGTCCTGGGACTTGGTGACGGCGGAGATGACGGCCAGACCGATGTTGCCCAGCGCCTCGGCCACGTCGGTGATGAGTGGGGTGTTGTCGGGCCCGATCACCAGTGGATTGAGCACGAGTCCCGGGTGGCCGGTCTCTATGGGCTTGGCCGCCCAGCGTGCTATCTGGCGATCGGGGCAGATGACGGTCAGGACGACCTGGCAATGCTCGCGCGCCCGGAAGTTGGCGATGTATTCCAGCCACGAATAGTGCTTGTCGTCGTCCTGGCCACGCTGCGTCTCGATGATGACGCCGAGCTTGTCTCCGTCCTCGCCGTAGAGGAGGGCGCCGTCGGCCCGGCAGACCGCAGGAACGGCTTCGGACAGGTCGGGCGAGGCCAGCCTGGCCTCGCCCGTCTCGGGTATTCGTAGATCGAACAGCGCGCGCAGCCCCTGCGCGGTGTGCCCGAGATCGAGGGTGACGAGCTTGGTCAGCCCTTCGTGTTGGGGAGTGATCACGGGGGCGGCATTACTATATGTGTTCTAAAGATTACCCAGAGTTGACGAGATGGACCGTGGCGATCTCCCAGGGCTTCAGTGGCAGGCGGAGGGTGCCGTCCGTGACCGGGAGGGGGTCGCCGGGGCGGCCGCGCAGGTCGGCGTGCGTGGCCTCGGTGAAGTCGCCGGTGATCACGGCCTCCGTGTCGCCGGGCGTGAGGGCGACCACCCGCAGTTCGTGCCGGCCGTCCCGGTCGCGCAGGGAGGTCATCGTCACGCCCTTGCCCGTCACCGTCAGGCCCGCCGCCGGTGCGGGCAGGGGGAGGTCCCGCGGGCCCTGGCCGGGCACCGCCAGCAGGTCGTGGCGGAAGACCTCCGCCTGGGGCACGACCTCCTCCCACGACCCCTGGTACGGCATCAGCGCCAGGCTCACCTTGCGCACCCCGCGCGACTGCGCCGCAGGGGTCGGGAGCTGGGGGCCGGCCGGTTCGGGACGGAGGGGGTTGCGGTTGCGGGACAGGTAGCCGACGGAGCGCAGCAGGGTGAGGGCCAGCTCGGAGCCGTCCACGACCTCATATTCCGTCACGTGTTCCAGCAGCGCCGCCACGCCGCCCGCGGCCACCCAGGACGAGGCGGGGAAGGTGGGCAGCGGGGTCTCGCCGCAGCCTCCCTCGGGGGTCAGCCCGCGGGTGGTCACCGCGAACTGCCCCTCCGCGTACGACTCCGTGGCCCGTTCCGGCAACGGCACGTGCAGGCGCACCCGGTGGTCGGAGCAGCGGTTGTCGAACTCGACGTCGAGCCGGACGAAGGGCTCACCGGCGCGCAGCTCGACCCGGGTGGTGACGACGATCTCCTCGGCCTCGGGCGTCCGGCTGATGGCGGGGAGTTCCGGTGCCCCGTCGATGCCGCCGCCGGCGGCCGGCCACCGGTACGTGCGGCGCACGTCCACCCTGGCCACCAGGGGCCCTGAGGTCATGAGCTCGGTCTCGACCGACACGGGCTCGTCCACGATCAGGTCGGCGGGCGGGGGCGCGTAGTTGTAGGTGTCCCCGACATCGCCTCCGTCGACGATGCGGCCGGCGCCGCTGACGGTGGTGCCGTCCTTGCCGACCAGTGTGAGCGTGCCGTCGCCCGCGATCGTGACGCGCAGCAGGCCGTTGTCCAGCACCTCTTCGCCGCCGCGGACGGGCAGGGCGGCCGAGTCGGACCTGAGCCAGCAGGACGGGTCGTGCTCCGAGGGCATGTGGGTCTCGCGGGTGGGCGTGCCGAAGGCCTGTTCGTGCGGCACGGGCCGGACGCTCGTGTGGCCCAGCGGCGGGACCTCGACGAGGGCGGCGACCGTGCGCCGGGGTTCGGCGAAAATGCGTACGCGGGTCACGCCGTCCAGTTCGCCGTGCAGGTCGTCGACGTCGAAGGTCGTCTGCGTCTCGTGGGCCACGGTGAACGTCAGGGTGTCGCCCTCGACCGACCAGGACGTGATCTGCTGGCCGTACAGCTCGGTGCCGTGGACGAAGCTCAGTGCGGTGGCCGGGTCCATCTCGTCGTCCAGCAGCAGCGTGGCCGCGTATTCCAGCGGCTGGATGGGCACGGGCGTGCCGGAGGCGTCCACCAGGGGGTCGTGGCCGGGCACGTCCACGACGACCACGCCGCGCCTGGGGGCGGGCGTCGGGTTGACGACGAGTACGCCGCCGGACGGCACCGCGGCGGCCAGCCTGGCGGTCACCATGTCACGTACGGCCTGGCCGAGGTGCTCGGCCTCGGCGATGCGCGCGGCGACCTGCTGGGCGGTGTCGTCGACGCCGCATCCGGTCACCGAGTCGTGGCCGCTGGCGTCGACCAGCCGCCACCAGGCCATGTCGAGGAAACGTCCTGGCCACTCCTCGCCCCAGAGCGTGGCCAGCGGCTCGGCGTAGCGCTCGACCATCCGCTCGGCGCGGCCCATGGCCTGCTTGACGTGGGCGCGGACGGAGATCACGCCGGGGAGGATGTTGGCGCGGGCGTGCGAGCGCAGCTCTCCGCGGACCTCGGGCAGGCCGTCCACCTCACCCGAATAAGCCCCGATATATCCGGACAAGGTGTCCATGCGGGCGCCGATCGCCGCCACCATCTCCGGCAATCCTCGTACGGGCGCGGAGTGGTCCGTGCCGTACATCGCCAGCAGCGAGCCCTCGGACCCGTGCCACTCGCGCATCGTCCTGGTGAACGCCTCCGCCCGCTCCTTCAGCCCAGCCGGATCGTGGAACAGGTGGGCCCCGTTGCCGTAGCCGCCGGCGGGGAGATACTGGGCACGCACCGCCGTGCCGTCGGGCGCGACCCAGGCGAAGGCGTCGGTGGTCACCGAGGACGGCACCCCTCGGTAGACGCAGGCGTGCAGCAGCCCCGCCCGGCGCAGGATCTGCGGCATCTGCGCCGCGTGCCCGAACATGTCGGGGAGGTAGCCGACCGGCATGGCCCCGCCGAGCTTGTCGGCCCTGGCCATGCCCAGTTCGAGGTTGCGGACGATGTTCTCGCCCGAGCACAGGAACTCGTCGAGCAGGATCTGCCACGGCCCCACGGCCAGGCGTCCCGACTCGACCAGCGCGGCCACCCGGTCGCGGTTCTCCGGGCGCACCTCCAGGTAGTCGTCCACGCAGGCGAGTTGCCCGTCGAGGGTGAAGTGGTAGGCGGGCTCGCGCTCCATCGTGTCGAGCACCTCGTCGAGCAGCGCCACCAGGCGCAGCCGGAAACGCTGGAACGGTTCGTACCACTCCCGGTCCCAGTGTGTGTGCGGTACGACCACGATCTCCGTGCTCACGCTGCTTCCCCTCCCACGGGCAGTCCCTGCTGTACGGCGTAGCGGGCGGCGATCCGCTGAGCCGTCACGATGTCCTCGAGCGCGCCGCCCGCGTCGGTGAACGGCGGCTCGCCATCGTTCACGAAAGCATGGAAGGCGGCCAGTTGTACTTCGAACGCCTCGGTCACGTCACGCCAATGGGTACGGCTCTCGCCGCCCTCGCCACCGGAGACGACGGTGAGCGTGGTGGGGGCGTTCATCAGATAGGGCGCGGGGAACACGAGTTCGAGCGAGCCGTGGTCGTGGTGGACGGCCACGGTCTCGCGGTAGGCGGGGTAGTCCTCCAGGTAGTGCCAGCGGATGCCGAACCGGCCGCGGACGGGCAGCGGCCCGGAGATCTCGATGGACCCGGGCGCGGGACCCCAGATGTCGACATACGAAATTTCGGTCGGCGACCCGGTAAAGCGCCTCAGGAGCGACAGGTCGTGGCAGATGGAGCCGAGCGACACCCCGTACAGGTTCCGTACCGGCTCCGGCGCCGGCTCCCCCAGCGCCCGCGAGACCAGCTCCCTCTCGGCGGCCCGCAGCGAGGCCAGCAACCCGGGGTCCACGTCGCGCGCCTGCGTCAGGTTGGCGAAGGCGAGCTGCGACTCCCCGCTGGGATGCAGCACGACCACCTCGACCGACCTGATCGCCTCGGGCCCGCCCAGCTCGGCCAGCAGCTTCTCGGCCCTGCGCACCGCCGGGTCGTACTGCTTCATGTAGCCGACCATCAGCCGCCCCTCGGGCAGCGCCGCCACCTCGGCCCTGGTCAGGGCGAGCGGCTTCTCGCACAGGACGGCGTACCCGGCGGTCATCGCCTGCCGCACGGCCTCGCCGTGCGAGCCGGACGCCAGCATGACGACGGCGTCGAAGCCGCCGTCGGCCAGCATCTCCTCCAGCGCGGTGTACCGCCTGGCGGCTCCCAGCCGGTCGCCCACCGCGTCGGCCAGCGTCCGCGACAGGTCGCAGACGGCGCTCACCTCGAACAGGTCACGCCGCCTCGACAACAACGGCACGTAGACCGCCTGGGTGACGGCTCCGCAGCCCACCAGGGCGATTCTCACCTGTGTCAAAGTCCCAGTTCCCTCAGTCGCTCGCGGTTGGCGGCCTGGTCGGCGATGTTCTGGGCGACCGTGCGGCGGCCCGGCAGCGTGTCCTGCTCGACGATGACCCAGCCCTCGTAGTCGATCTCGTCGAGCGCCGCGATCACACCGGCCAGGTCCAGCTCGCCCTCGCCGAGGGAGGCGAACCCGCCGCGGCCCATGAGCTCGCGCAGGTCGACGCCGTCGTCCAGGGCCTGGGCCAGGATCTTGGTGTCGCCGTCCTTGATGTGCACGTGGCCGACCCGGCCGGCCCACTCACGCAGCTTCGTCACCGGGTCTCCCCCGCCGAGCAGGAGGTGGCCGGTGTCGAGGCAGAGCTCCACGTCGGTCAGTTCCAGCAGCCGCTCGACGTCGTCGGGGGTCTCGACGTACGTGCCGAGGTGAGGGTGGAAGGCGGGCTCGAACCCGCGCTCGCGGCAGCGGCCGACCGCCTCCTGCACGCGGGCGGCGTATGCGGGCCACTCGGAGGACGGCAGCCCTGGAACGCTCCCACCCGGGCGGGCGAACCTCTCGGGCGAGCCGGAGCAGCCCAGCGTGGGCCGCGGTGCCAGATGCTCGGGCGCGGGCGGCGCGGCGGCGAACACGTCGAGCGCCGTCTCCAGCGCGCCCAGCCCCTCGCGGAACGCCTCGGCGTCGTTGTAGCGCAGGTCGGCCCAGCCGCCGGCGAGGAGCATGCCGTCGAGCCGTTCGGCCAGGCCGGCGCCGGTGCCCAGGTAGCCGACCGGGCCGAGGTCGATGCCCTCGTAGCCGGCGTCGGACAGCGCGCCGACCATCCGGTCGGCGCTCAGCGGCGGCGGCGCGTCGCTCAGCTCGAACACACCGAAGCTCACCGGCGCGTTGGCGACCTTCCGCACTCGCGTGCTCATGACCTCACTCCGTTCGTCGTCACGTTCACTCGCATAGCGCGATCACCTCGTTCTCGTACGTTTCCAGCCGGTGGCGCCCCTCGATCGCGGGCAGGAGCGTACGGTCGCCCCGCACGACCCGGCGCCGGCCGTCGGGGGCCACGAGCACGAGGCCGTCGGCGTCCAGCGCGAGCAGCTCGTCGCCCAGCCTGAGCAACAGCGGCGCGTCGGGACCGGCGGAGACGGCGGTGCGCCCGGCGCGTACGCCGTCGAGCACCGTGCTCGTGTCCTCGGCCAGCACCCACGTCGTCGGCGCTCCGGGCAGACCGTCGGTGCCGTGGCGGTGGAAGTCGCTGCCGCCGATCACGGTCAGGTCGGCCCGCCAGGCGTCGGCCCAGGCGAGGGGCGCGCCCCAGCGGCGGTCCCACCAGCCGGAGTGCCACACCTCGGCGATCACCGGCCGGCGTTCGATCGGCAGCAGCCAGGCGCAGTCGCCGCCGAGCGGGTGGTTGACGGACATCAGCCCGCCCGCGCGCTCGGCGTGCTCGGCCCAGGAGTCGGCGGGCAGCCGGAAGTCCACCCAGCCGACGTCGCCGAACACGTTCGCGTGGCCCCGGTCGGTGGTGACCTCCTGACCGGGGATGAGCGTGATCCCCCTGTCGATCTTGGCCAGCCAGGGGTGGTGGCTGACGGTGTTGTGGTCGGTGACGGCCAGGAAGTCGAGGCCCCTGCCGTGGGCGAGCTCGGCCAGCTCGGGAATGCTCAGGCTGCCGTCGCTGTGCAGGGTGTGGGCGTGGAAGTCGCCCGCGAACCAGCGCAGGCCGCCGGCGTCGGGGATGCCGCGCCGCGCCGGTCGCGCGCCGTGCGGCGGCTCCGCCACCTCCGGCTCCGGCGGCACCACGGTCGCGGTGGTGATCTCCAGCGTGTAGTCGAGGCCCTGCGGCGGGATCCGATGCAGCCGCAGCCACACGTGCCACGTGCCCGCCTCGGGCTCTCCCCGCAGGTAGCCGGGGGTGGCCCAGTCCCCGCTGATCGTGTACGTGTCCCGCGCGCCGCCCGACCAGCCGCGGAAACCGGTGGGCGAGGCGCACCCGAGGTCGATGACGCCCTGCGAGGTGTCGTAGGCCAGCCGCACGGTCACGGCGGCCGTCCCCGCGCGCACCTCGAAGGGCACCTCGCGCAGGATCTCCTCCAGCCTGTCGTCCAGGCTCCAGCGGCCTTCGATGATCACACCAGCTCACCGTCCCGGTAGACGAGGGCCCGGTCGCGGCGCGGCAGCGCGTGGCCGTCGTCGCCGACGGTGGGTTCGCTGCCCTCGGGCACGACGGCCTGCACCAGCACGTCGTTGACGTCGAGCGTCACCAGGTGGGACGCGCCCAGGTTCTCCACGATGGCCACCTTCCCGCTCAGCGCGCCCTCCGCGGGCCCGGCCGAGTAGGCCATGTACTCGGGCCGCACGCCGTAAACGATCTTCTCCCCGCCGGTCAGCCGTCCCTCGGCGGAGGCGGGGACCGACACCTTGCGGCCGGCGACCTCCAGCGTGTCACCTCGTACGGCGCCGTCCAGCAGGTTCATCGGGGTCGAGCCGATGAACCCGGCCACGAACGTGTTGGCGGGCCGCTGGAACACCTCGGCCGGGGTGCCGATCTGCCGGATGTGCCCGGCTTCCATGACGGCCATCCGGTCGGCCATGGCCAGCGCCTCGGCCTGGTCGTGGGTGACGAAGACGGTGGTGACGCCCAGTTCGCGCTGGAGCTTCTTGAGGAACGTACGGGCTTCGAGCCGCAGGCGGGCGTCCAGGTTGGACAGCGGCTCGTCGAACAGGAACGCCTGCGCCTGCGTGGCCATCACCCTGGCCAGCGCGACCCGCTGCTGCTGGCCGCCGGACAGCTGGCCGGGCCGGCGGTCCATGAGGCGTTCGAGGCCCAGCCGCGCGCCGACCTCCTCCGCCTTCTCGCGGCGCGCACCCTTGGCGACCTTCTTGATCCGCAGCGGGTAGGCGATGTTGTCCGTGACGTCCATGTGCGGGAACAGCGCGTAGTCCTGGAACACCATGGCGACGTCGCGGCCGCCCGGCTGCACCCCGGTCACGTCGCGGTCGCCGATGACCACGGCGCCGCCGGTGGCGGTCTCGAGGCCGGCGATCGTGCGCAGCAGGGTGGTCTTGCCGCAGCCGGAGGGGCCGAGCAGGGCGAAGAACTCACCGTCGGGGATGTCGAGGTCGAGCGAGTCGAGCGCTTTCACCCCGCCGGGATAGACCTTGGTCAGCCCGCGTAGTTCGATGGCGGCCATTAACGCTTGATCCCTCCGTGGAAGCGGAAGCCGTACTTTTTGCTGACGAACAGGTACATGAGCACCACGGGAATCGAGTAGAGCAGGCCGAACGTGGACAACATGCTGAGGTTGGCCTGGCCGCCCTCGGTGTAGAGCGTGTACGTGATCACCGCGGCCGGCTGCTTCTCGACGTCGCTCAGCAGCAGGTACGGCATCAGGAAGTTCCCCCACACGTTGGCCAGCGACCACACCGCGATCGTCGCCAGCCCGGGACGCACCACGGGGACGACCACGTGCCGGACGATCTGCAGCGGCGAGGCCCCGAAGACCCGCGCCGACTCCTCGTAGGACTTCGGCGTGGAGTCCATGAAGTCCTTCAGCATGAAGATCGCCGCGGGCAGCAGGCCGCCGGTCAGGATGAGGATCAGCCCGAGCTGCGAGTCGATCAGGTTCAGCTCGACCGCGAGCTGGAACAGCGGCACCATGGCCGCCGTGCCGGTGATGATCGACGACAGCAGCAGCAGCGCGTAGAGCAGGGCGTCCCTGCCGGGCAGGCGCACCCGGCTCAGCGCGTACGCGGCCAGCGCGGCGAGCAGCACGACCAGCACGGCGGTGCCGACGGACAGGATGAGGGAGTTGTAGAGCGACGGCAGCGCGTACGGGTGCTCGACGACCGCCTGGAAGTTGTCCCACGTGAAGTCGGGCACCTTGACCTCGTACGACGGGTCGGAGGTGAACGGCGCGGTCACCAGCCACAGCAGCGGGATGGTGAAGAAGGCCAGCAGCACCGCGATCAGCGTGGAGAAGCCGATCCGGCCGAGGACGAAGCGCGTCATTTCTTGCTCCGGAGCAGCCGCAGGTAGAAGACCGCGACGACCAGGTTGATCAGCAGGATGATCGTGGACACGGCGGCGCCGTACCCCAGTTCGCCGCTCTGCAGCGCGACCTTGTACACGTGCACGGCCAGCACCTCGGACCGGCCGTCGGGGCCACCGGCGGTGATGAGGAACGGGGAGAAGTCGTTGAACGTCCACAGGCTGATGAGCAGCAGGTTGGTCAGGATGTGGCCCCGGATGTGCGGGAAGACGACGTCCCTGAGCTGCTGCCAGCCGGAGGCTCCGGCCAGGCGGGCGCTCTCCAGGTGGGAGGGGGGCACGTTGCCGAGCGCGGCGCCGTACAACATCATCGAGAACGCGGTGCCGCGCCAGGTGTTGAAGACGATGATCGACAACATCGGGTGGTCGAGCAGCCACGGGAAGCCGGGAATGCCGAGCAGCGCGTTGAGCGTGCCGCCGTCGCGGTCGAGCAGCGCCACCCACAGGAACGACACGACGGCGCTCGGCAGGATCCAGGCCAGGATGACCAGGCCCTCGACCAGCCGTTTGAGCGGTCCCGCGCGGTCGCGCAACATCCAGGCGATCGAGAAGCCGAGCACGACCTGGCCGATGACGGCCGAGCCGAGCACGAACTGCAGGGTCAGCCAGGTCGAGTTCCAGAACGTGGGGTTGGAGACCGCGTCGAGGAGGTTGGCGAGCCCGACGAACTGCGGCTCGGCCGCGGCGGCGCCGGTCAGGCGGTAGTTGGTGAGCCCCAGGTAGAGCACCCAGAGCGCGGGGAACACGAGGAAGGCGGCGATGAGCAGCAGGGCGGGGGCGACGAACGCCCCTGCCCGCAGGTTGCCCAGGCCCGCCGCGTCAGAGCTGTAGCCGCGGCGGGTCCGCTCGTCTTCCTTGACGACCTCAGGAGGCGATGTTGCCTGCGCCACCGACGATTCCTTCGAGTTTCTTCTGGTAGGCGGCCGCCGCCTGGTCGGGCGGGGTGCCACCGACCACGGCCGCGGTGGCCTCCTGCAGTGCCGCCGACACCTGCGGGTAGACGGCGACGGGCGGCCGGTAGGCGGTCACCGGCAGCACCTTCTCGGAAATGTAGGTGAGCAGCGGCTCACCGGCGAGGATCTCCTTGTTGACGTCGGTGCGCGGGGTGACGCGTACGTTGCCGTCCTTGGTCTCCTCCTTCAGCGCCTCGGGCGAGAGCGTGAAGGCGAGCAGTTCGAAGGCTTCCTTCGGGTGCTCGCTGTTGGGGTTGACCGTGCGCAGCGCGCCGCCCGACATGCTGACGAAGTCCTGGCCGCGCAGGCCCTTGCCGGGCTCCATCGCGGGGATCATGGCGTAGCCGACGACCTGGTCGCGGTCGTCCATCTTCGCCACGCCGTCCTTGGGGTTGACGACGCCGCGCCAGAAGTAGTCGCCCTCCATGAGGATGCCGACCTTGCCCTCGGCGAACTGCTGGAACGACTTGTCGCGGCCCTTGGCCTCCTGCTGGAGCTTGGGGTCGCCGAGGCCGCCGCCGTAGATTTTCTGGTAGAGGCCGAGCGCGTCCTTCAGCGCCTGGGAGGCGCCGGTCCACTTGCCGTCCTGCTGCACCTCGCCGCCCGCGCCGGCGAGCAGCGGCAGCACGCCCTGCATCGAGGTGGCCTCGCCCATGGCGGTGCCGGCGTTGATCTGGATCGGCACGGGCACGCCCGCGGACTTCAGCTTCGTGCCCGCGTCGATGATCTCCTGCCAGCCCTTCGGCTGCCAGTCGGCGGGAAGGCCGGCCTGCTGGAAGAGCGCCTTGTTGAAGTAGAGCACCCGGCCGTC
Source organism: Nonomuraea sp. K271 (assembly GCF_009908215.1). Classification (NCBI taxonomy): domain Bacteria; kingdom Bacillati; phylum Actinomycetota; class Actinomycetes; order Streptosporangiales; family Streptosporangiaceae; genus Nonomuraea; species Nonomuraea sp. K271. The sequence goes on from NZ_JAAAHR010000074.1 coordinate 20,039, forward strand.
GGTGCCGACCGGCAGGGCGTACTTCTTGCCGTCGAACTCGGCCATGCCCTGGACGGCCTCGGGGATCTGCGACCAGCCGTCCCAGTTGTCGGCCTCCGGCCCGACCAGCTCCGACAGCGGCTTGATGTAGCCCGCCTCGGCGAACTCGCCGGCCCAGATCCCGTCGATGTCCATGACGTCCGCGCCCTTGCCTGACTTGAGGTCGAGGGAGAGCTTGGTCTTGTACTGTTCGTCGTCGACTCCGCTGGGGACGAACTTGACCGTGACGTCCTTTCCCTTCGCCTTCTGGGCGGCCTCGAACTTGGGGATCACCCAGTCCTCGATGAAGGTCGCCCCGGCCGCGTTCTTGCCGCCCTTGATGGCGTTCTGGGTGATGGTCAGCTCGATGGCCTCACCCTCTCCACCGCCGGACGAACTGCCGCACGCGGCGAGCCCCAGCCCGGCCGCGGCGAGGACCGCGACCACTCCCAGCGACCGTTTCCGCACTGCCATGCAAACCCTCCGACATGTCCTTAGGGGAGGAAGCCATGGGCCAATATGTCATGACATGCATATGACGTAAAGGCCCGCCCAAATCGCCCGTACGCTGTGTCTTTGCCCGGGGAAGAGGGGTCAGCCGTCCGACACTGCGAGGTGTGGCGCGCACGTTTCTGTGTGGGCACATAAGGCAACATAGCGGACATCCGAATGTCATGACAATATGCCATAGTGTCGAGAAGCTGAACTCTGGAGGTGCGTCAGGTGCAGACCCCGCTCCCCGCGGCAGGCCGCCCGCCCGGGCCCGCCGTGCACGACCTGATCACGATCGGCCGATGCGGCGTCGACGTCTACCCGCTGCAGACCGGCGTCGGCCTGGCCGACGTCGAGACCTTCGGCAAGTTCCTCGGCGGCAGCCCCACGAACGTCGCCGTCGCCGCCGCGCGCCACGGGCTGCGCCCCGCCGTGATCACCGCCGTGGGAGCCGACCCCTTCGGGGACTTCGTCCGGCGGGCGATCCGCGGCTTCGGCGTCGACGACGCCTACGTGAGCACCATCGAGGGCCCGCCCACGCCCGTCACGTTCTGCGAGATCTTCCCTCCCGACCACTTCCCCATCTACTTCTACCGCGGCGAGCATCCACCCGACCTGCGCATCACCCCCGACCTCCTCGACCTCGACGCCATCGCGGCCACGAGCCTGTTCTGGTTCTCGCTGACCGGCCTGAGCAAGGAGCCGAGCGCCGCCGCCCACGCCGCCGCCCTGTCGGCGCGCACCGCGGGATGGACGGTGTTCGACCTCGACTACCGGCCCAGCCTGTGGGAGTCACGGGAGGCCGCCCACAAGGCGGCGAGCCGGGCGCTGCCGCACGCCAACGTCGCGGTCGGCAACCTCGACGAGGTGGAGACCGCGGTCGGCGTACGCGATCCGGAGGCCGCGGCGCAGGCGCTGCTGGACGCCGGAGTGAAGGTCGCCATCGTGAAGATGGGCCCTGAAGGGGTCTTCGCCCGCACCGCCGAGGAGAGCACCCTGGTGGAGCCCGTGGAGGTCAAGGTGGTCAACGGCATCGGAGCCGGCGACGCGTTCGGCGGCGGCGTGTGCCTGGGGCTGCTGCGCGGTTGGCCGCTGGAGCGCACGATCCGCTTCGCCAACGCCGCAGGCGCCTTCGTCGCCGCCCGCCTGGCCTGCGCCGACGCCATGCCGGCGACGGCCGACGTGGAGGACCTGCTGAACGGCACCGAGAACGGGGATCGCTCTTGAGCGACATCACGCTGCCCAGGGCCGCCGGATACGCGCGGCTCACCCACATCCGCGCCACCAAGCCCGAGGAGATCGCCGAGGCGGCGGCCCGGCGGCAGCGACGCGGCATGCCCGGCGAGGGGGAGCGGCTGCTCGTCATCGCCGCCGACCACCCCGCCAGGGGATCGCTGGCCGTACGCGACCGCCCGCTGGCCATGGCCAGCCGCGCGGACCTGCTCGGCCGGCTCCAGACGGCACTCGCCAGGCCAGGAGTGGACGGCATCCTGGCCGCCCCCGACGTGCTGGAGGACCTGCTCCTGCTGGGGGCGCTGGAGGGCAAGCTGGCCTTCGGCTCCATGAACAGGGGCGGCCTGCAGGGCTCGGTGTTCGAGCTGGACGACCGTTTCACCGGCTTCGACGCGGCGGCCATCGACACCATGCGCCTCGACGGCGGCAAGATGCTCTGCCGCATCGACCCCGGCGACCACGCGACCGTGACGACGCTGGAGTCCTGCGCCCGCGCCGTCACCGACCTGGCCCGCAGGCGCCTGGTCGCCATGGTGGAGCCGTTCTGGTCGCTGCGCTCGGAGACGGGCTCCGTCCGCAACGACCTGTCGCCCGACGCGGTGATCCGCGCGATCAGCGTCGCCCAGGCGCTCGGCGTGACCTCGGCCTACACGTGGCTCAAGATCCCGGCCGTGGCGGAGATGGAGCGGGTGATGGCGGCCACCACGCTGCCCGCCTTGCTGCTCGGCGGCGACCCCCCGGACATCGACGCCGCCTACGCCGACTGGGACCGCGCGCTCGGCCTGCCGGGTGTGCGGGGGCTCGTCGTCGGGCGCGCTCTGCTCTACCCTCCGGACGACGACGTGGCAACCGCCGTGGACGGCGCCGCCGCCCTGGTTCGAGAGGTTCGCGCATGACATACCTTCCGTACGGCAAGTCCGCCAACGGCCCCTGGGCCGTGGAGATCACCCCGTCACTGGCCGGATGGACCTATTCGGGCCTGCGCGTGGCGAACCTGGCCGACGCCACGGTCTCCTTCGACACCGGCGAGGAGGAGATGCTCGTGCTCCCCCTGTCCGGCTCGTGCACGGCCGCCCTCACCCCATCCGCCTCCCCGCCTCCCGGCACGCGCGGGCCGGAGGCGGTGACGTACGAGCTGGCCGGGCGCTCCTCGGTGTTCGACGGCCCGTCCGACTTCGTCTACCTCCCGATCGGCACCCACGTGACGCTCAGGGGCGACGGGCGCATCGCGCTGCCCTCGGCCCGCGCCACCCGCGCGATGGAGCCCCGCCACGTGCCCGCCGCCGACGTCGCCGTCGAGATCAGGGGCGCGGGCCAGGCCAGCCGCCAGGTGAACAACTTCTGCTCCCCCGACGCCTTCGACTGCGACAGGCTCATGGCGGTCGAGGTGCTCACCCCCGGCGGCAACTGGTCGTCCTACCCGCCGCACAAGCACGACACCCCCAACCCGGGCGAGGCCGTGCTGGAGGAGATCTACTACTTCGAGGTCGCCGGCCGGGGCCTCGGCTACCAGCGCGTCTACTCCTCAGAACGCGGCCGCATCGACACCCTGGCCGAGGTCTCCTCCGGCGACGTCGTCCTGGTGCCGTACGGCTACCACGGGCCGTCCATGGCCGCGCCCGGCTACGACCTCTACTATCTGAACGTCCTGGCGGGCCCGGCGGAGCAACGTTCGATGGCGTTCTGCGACGACCCCGGCCACGCCTGGATCCGCTCGTCGTGGGAGTCCCAGCCCATCGACCCGAGACTCCCGTTCGGGAGGAGATCATGAGCGAGCTCGCCGACATGTCCCCGAGGCCGGCCCGCCGGCTGATGGAGGAGGTCTCATGACGACCCGCCTGACCGTCGCGCAGGCCGTGGTGCGGTTCCTGGCCCAGCAGCGCAGCGAGCGCGACGGCGTGGAGCGGCGCTTCTTCGGCGGCTGCGCCGGCATCTTCGGCCACGGCAACGTCGCCGGCCTCGGCCAGGCGCTGGCCACCTCCACCGACCTGCCCTACCACCTGACCCGCAACGAGCAGGCGATGGTGCACACCGCCGCCGCCTACGCCCGCGCCGCCAACCGGCTGGTGACCCTGGCCTGCACCACCTCGATCGGCCCCGGAGCGACCAACATGGTCACCGGCGCGGCAGGGGCGACGATCAACCGGCTGCCCGTGCTGCTGCTGCCCGGCGACATCTTCTCCACACGCGTGGCCAGCCCGGTGTTGCAGGAGTTGGAGGACACCCGCTCCTACGACATCTCGGTCAACGACTGCTTCAAGCCGGTCTCCCGCTTCTGGGACCGGATCAACCGCCCCGAGCAGCTCCCGTCCGCGCTGCTGGCCGCCATGCGGGTGCTCACCGACCCCGCCGAGACCGGCGCGGTGACGCTGGCGCTGCCGCAGGACGTGCAGGCGGAGGCGTTCGACTGGCCGGACGAGCTGTTCGCCCGCCGCGTGTGGCACATCCCCAGAACCCGCCCCGAGCGCGCCGCCCTGGCCCGGGCCGCCGAGCTGATCACCTCGGCCGAGCGCCCGCTGATCGTCGCGGGCGGAGGAGCGATCTACAGCGAGGCCACGGACGAAATCCGTGCCTTCGCCGAGGCGCACGGCATCCCGGTGGCCGAGACCCAGGCGGGCAAGGGCGCGCTGCCCCACGGCCATCCCCTCGCAATGGGCGCCATCGGCGCCACGGGCACCACCGCCGCCAACGCGCTGGCCCGCGAGGCCGACGTGATCATCGGCGTGGGCACCCGCTACAGCGACTTCACCACCGCCTCGCGCACGATCTTCGCCCCCGGCGCGCGGTTCGTGAACGTCAACATCACCGGCTTCGACGCCGCCAAGCTGTCCGGCCTGCAACTGGTCGCCGACGCCCGCGAGGCGCTGGCCGAGCTCGGTCAGGCGTGCGCGGGCTGGAGCACGCCGCCCGCCTATCGCGCTCAGGCCGCCGAGCTCACCCGGGCGTGGGACGCGACCGTCGACGCGGCGTACGGCCTGGAGGGCTCGCCGCTGCCGCAGTCGGCGGTGATCGGCGCGGTCAACGCGGCGGCCGGCGACGACGGCGTGGTGGTGTGCGCGGCCGGGTCGATGCCCGGCGACCTGCACAAACTCTGGCGGCCCAGCGGCCCCGGCAGCTACCACGTCGAGTACGGCTACTCCTGCATGGGCTACGAGATCGCGGGCGGTCTCGGCGTCAAGATGGCGGCGCCCGAGCGCGAGGTGTTCGTGCTCGTGGGCGACGGCTCCTACCTGATGATGGCGCAGGAGCTGGTCACCGCCGTCTCCGAGGGCATCAAGCTGATCGTCGTCCTGGTCGACAACTCCGGTTTCGCCTCCATCGGCCGCCTGTCGGAGAGTGTCGGCGCCGAACGGCTCGGCACCTCCTACACCGCCCGCGACGGCAGCCCGCTCCCGGTCGACCTGGCCGCCAACGCGGCCAGCCTCGGCGCCTCGGTGCTGCGCCCCGAGTCGGTGGCCGACCTGCGCAAGGCGCTCGACGCGGCCCGGTCGGCGACGGAGACCACGGTGATCCACGTACGCACCGACCGGCTGGCCGACGACGCGCCCTCGTCGGAGGCCTGGTGGGACGTGCCCGTCGCGCAGGTCGGGACGACGAGCGCCACCTACGCCGCGCGGGAGGAGTACGAGTCCAACAAACGCTCCCAGCGCCCCCACCTCGCCCCGCCCGCCTGACCTGGGTGGTTGCCCGCGATCTTCTGAGGGAACGTCTCTGACCAGGCGCGATCGGGGGGTTGGTCATGGGGCCGTGGCGGTTGCTGGGATGGTTCGCGGTCATCGCGGTGGCCTTGTTCTGCCTGCACCACGTGCGTACGGTGGCCATCTCGATCGTCATCGGCGTGTTCCTGACGGCGCTGCTGCTGCCCCCGGCCCGCTGGCTCAGGTCACGCGGGCTCAACAGGGCGGGGGCCACCGCCGTAACGTTCGTCGGGGGGCTGGTCCTGGCGGGCGCGCTGATCGCGCTGCTGGTGCCGCCCACCGTCGCCAGCGTGACGGAGCTGCGCTCCAGCGTCGACCAGGTGCTGCGTGACCTGCACCGCCTGGTCGCCGCCGTCGGGCTCGACGACCGGCAGCTCCTCGGCCAGGCCAGGGACTACCTGTCGGGGCAGGGCAGGCAGATCACCACAGGGGCACTGGCAGGGGTGCGGACGGTCGGCGAGATCGTTGTCGGAGCCGTGCTGGCCGTCATCCTGTCGGTCTATTTCGTGCACGGCGGCGACCGGCTCTTCCGCTGGCTCGTGGACCTCGCCCCGGCTCCGGCCAGGGCCCGCCTGACCGGGACCGGCGAGCTGATCTTCTCCGTGGTCGGCCGCTACATCCGCGGGGTGGCGATCGTGGGCGCGGTCGACGGGTTCTTCATCGGGCTCGCGTTGTGGATCCTCGGCGTACCGCTCGCCCTGCCGCTGGCGGTGCTGACGTTCGTGGGAGCGTTCCTGCCGGTGGTGGGGGCGTTCGCGGCGGGATTGCTGGCCGCGGTGGTGGCGCTCGTGGCCAAGGGCTGGCTGGTGGCGCTGATCGTGGTCGCGGTGACCGTGGCCGTGCAGCAGTTGGAGGGGCACGTGCTCGCGCCGCAGATCTACGGCAAGGCCCTCGACCTGCCCGGCGCGGTCATCCTGGTCGCCATCACGGTGGGCAGCGTGATCGCCGGCATCACCGGCGCGTTCCTGGCCGCTCCGGTGACCTCGGTGATCGTGGCGCTGCTGCAGAACGGGAGAAGGCGCGACGGACGGCCGGCTCCCGGGACGCCGCCTCCCGCACCGCCCCCGGCCGCGCCCGCCACGGGCTGACGTGCCACGACCGAGGATTCACAGAGCCAGCTCCAGCTCCAGGTAGTGCCTGATCGGAATGCCGTCGGACTCGGCCGGGATGGCGGGCTTGAGCTTGCGCGCCTCGTCCGCCGCGTCGCGGTGCAGGGCGACGAGGTCGAAGCCGTACCGCTGGTAGAAGCGCAGGGCATGGGTGTTGTCGTTCGTGGTGGTGAGCGTGAGCCGGGTCATCCCGCGTTCGGACGCGAGGGCGCGTACGGCGTCGAGCAGGGCACGTCCGGCGCCCTGTCCGGGCAGCACCGCGTCGACCGTGACGATCTCGACGGACCCGTCCTGGTCGAGGTAGGTGAGCACGCCGACCACCTCGCCGCCGCTCTCCGCGACGAAGCCGGGCAGCTCGGCCGCGTTCACCAGCTCGCCGCGGTTCAGCGCGATCACGGTGGTGCCGCCCCAGCTCTCGCTGAGCACGCGGGTCACCGTCGGGGTGTCGTCAGGTCCGATGGGACGTACCGATATCGACATGATCCTCATTATGGCCCGCTGGAGATCGCCTAATGACGCTGGTCGAGGACCTCGGCGATGTCGGCCAGGAAGGCGTCGACGTCCGCGATCAGGTAGCCGGACCGCAACAGCACAGTGGAGAACGCGGCCTCCCGCACCTCCTTCGCCGTGAGCGGGTAGTCGGTCGTGCCCCGCAGCGTGGCCACGATCCGGTCGAGGAAGGCGTCGACCTCGTCCTCGTTGTAGCCGGTGCCCATGCGCCCGGTGCGGAAGGCCACCCGCTCGACGCGGGCGGCCTGGGTCTCGAACCACTCCTCCCGCAACATCTCGCCGGTGGGCTCGGCCAGGGCCAGGCGTATGGGGCGCTTGGCCTGTGTCTCGAGCGCCACCACGAACGCCTCGAGCGCGAAGTCGACGGCGGTCTCCTGGTAGCCGCCGCGTCTGGCGCGGAACGTCGCGCCGCGCACCTCGTCGGCGGTGACGGGCTGCATGGTGTGCGAGCCCCTGCCGAGAGTCGACTCGATCCGCTCGATCAGCGCGTCGACCTCGGCGGGGTCATAGCCTGAACGCATGCCCATGACCCGCGGAAAGCGGTTCAAGCTTCACTCCTCTTGAGATGTACGCCGACCTCCCTATTTTGACATTCCCACCGTGCTCGCTGATGCGGTTCCTTATCACGACGATGCGGCGCCGCTTGTACCGTTACAGCACCATGCGTCTCTCCCATGTGTCCTTCCGCTACCGGCGGCGCGATCCTCTGGTCATCGAAGACGCCGACGCCGAGCTAGCACCCGGCGACGTGATCGAGCTCACCGGGGTCAACGGAGCCGGCAAGTCGACCCTGCTCCGCCTCCTCGCGGGCCTCGCCCGGCCGACCGCGGGCACGATCACCGGCCGCCCGTCGGTCGTCGGCTTCGCCCCCGACCGGTTTCCCACCGCGCAGCCGTTCACGGTGACGCACTATCTGCGGCACATGTCCCGGGTGCGCGGCGGCACCCGCTGGGAGCCGTGGGCGGAGCGCCTCGACATGGGCCACCTGCTCGGCCTCCCGCTGGGTGAGCTGTCGAAGGGCAGCGCGCACAAGGTGGGGCTGGTGCAGGCGCTGATGGCCGAGCCGGGGCTCCTGGTCCTCGACGAGCCGTTCGCCGGGCTCGACGCCGACACGCGCGAGGCGCTGCCCGCGATCGCGACCGAGGTGGCGGCCAGGGGCGGCATCGTCATCGCCGGCGACCACCAGGGCGGCCTGCGCTCCCTTCCCGGCGTCCGCCACTGGACGCTGATCAGCGGCCACCTGAAGGAGCACACCCGGGACACTCACGCCGCGCACGATCACGCCGCGACCGCGGGCGGGCCTCCCGCCGTGGCCGTGCGGCGCTCCTTGGAGAACGTTGCGGGCGGGCCGTCCGAGCGCCGCCACGCGACCGTGGCCGTGACGCTGCCCGCCGCCGACGTCCAGCGATTCCTGACCAGGATGCGCGGCGAAGGCTACCGGGCCCGCGAGATCGAGGAGACCAGTTGATCCCCCTGGCCGGCTTCCGTATGGCCGCCTACGTCCAATCCCACCGCGTCTACCAGGCGCTCCTACTCGCCCTGGCCCTGCTCGCGATCCTCTACGGCAGCCGCGCCCCGAAGGGCGAGGAGGCCTCCGTGCTCACGGACGGCGCCGTGCTGATCGTCCCGGTGCTGGCCTGGGCCGCGCGAAGCCTGCTCGACACCGAGCCGGACCGGCAGCGCGAGATGTCGGCGATCCAGGCGGGCGGCCGGGGCAGGGAGGTGGCCGCGGGACTGGTCGCGGCGTTCACGGCGTGTGCCGGGGTCGCCGCGATCGCCCTGGGCTGGGCCCTGCTGCTCGGCGTGAGCGCCACCCCGCCACCCGGCGTGCTGCTCGCCGTGATCGCCCTGTATGTCCTGACCGCGCTGGCGGGAACCGTGCTGGGCGCCCTCACCAGCCGCGCGATCGTACGCTCCCCCGCCGCCTCCATCATGGCCCTGCTGCTCGGCTTCCTGGCGACGCTGCTGCTCAGCACCTCACCCCTCTACTGGCTGACCGTGCCGCTGGTCCCCTGGATGCGGGCCGCGAACGCCGGCGACCTGCTCGGCCGTTTTCCCGGGCTGGCCGCCCTCTCCCTGCTCTGGTGCCTGATCGGCCTGGCCGGTTATGTCCTGCGCCGCCTCAGGACGAGCTAGCGCCGCCCCGGCGGCATCGGACGGCTTCGCTCACTCGGCGGCGGCCAGTTGCCCGCACGCGCCGTCGATCTCGCGCCCGCGGGTGTCGCGGACCGTCACGGGCACGCCGTGGAACTGCAGCCGTCGTACGAACGCCCGCTCGTCCTCAGGCCGTGACGCCGTCCACTTGGAGCCCGGCGTGGGGTTGAGCGGGATGAGGTTGACGTGCACCAGTTTGTTCTTCACCAGCTTGCCGAGCAGGTCGGCCCGCCACTCGTGGTCGTTGATGTCCTTGATCAGGGCGTATTCGATGGAGACCCGCCGCTTGGTCCTGGCCGCGTACGCCCACGCGGCGTCGAGGACCTCCGCCACCTTCCACCGCGTGTTGATCGGCACCAGCGTGTCGCGCAGCTCGTCGTCGGGCGCGTGCAGCGACAGCGCCAGCGTGACCGGCAGCCCCTCGTCGGCGAGCTTGCCGATGGCGGGCACCAGCCCCACCGTGGAGACGGTGACGCCGCGAGCGGAGATGCCGAGCCCGTGCGGCGCCGGCTCCACCAGCCGCCGCACCGCGCCGATCACCTGCTTGTAGTTGGCCAGCGGCTCGCCCATGCCCATGAACACGACGTTGCTCACCCGGCCGGGGCCGCCCGGCACCTCGCCGGCGGCCAGCGCGCGAGCCCCTGAGACCACCTGCTCGACGATCTCGGCGGTGGACATGTTGCGGGTCAGGCCCGCCTGGCCGGTGGCGCAGAAGGGGCAGTTCATCCCGCAACCGGCCTGAGACGACACGCACATCGTCACCCGGTCGGGATAGCGCATCAGCACCGACTCGACGAGCGCGCCGTCGAACAGCCGCCACAACGTCTTACGGGTCGTGCCGCCGTCGGTGGTCATCTCCCTGACCGGCGTGAGCAGCTCGGGCAGCAGCGCGGACAACCTCTCGCGGGACGCGGCGGGCAGGTCGGTCATCGAGCCGACGTCGGTGATAAGGCGCTCGAAGTAGTGGCGCGAGAGCTGGTCGGCACGGAACGCCTTCTCGCCCAGCTCGGTGACCGCGGCCCTCCGATCGGCCATCGACAGGTCGGCCAGGTGCCGTGCGGGCTTGGCTCGCCGGGGCGCGACGAAGGTGAGCTGGCCTGGAGGCTGGGACACGGTGACGCCTTTGCTTGAGGGGTTGTCGGCCTGGGTAGTGAACGTTCGGATCGGAGGTGGCATTCCTGGTGCCGGTTGGGCTCGCGTCGCGGTTGCCGCCCGATCTACAGTCATCTCGTATGGCGATTTTCCGGTCGGCATCTGGCGAGGGTGGCACCGAGGTCGTCCTCGCCGTGGGCAACCCGTACGGCAGCCGGACGCTCGTGGTCGAGCGTGATGAGGACTCCTCGGTAGCTTACCTGTGCTCGCCCGACGGCACGGTGCACGGCGCCGTGTGGCTGGCCAACCACCGCCCCGCCCCACCCGTGGTCGACCTGGCCAGGGTCAACGCCGGCCTGCCGCCCCTGATGCCGAGGGCCGGCACGCTGCACCCCCAGGGCCGCCGGCCGCTCGGGCAGCTCAGCACGCTGTGGTTCGAGGAGGGCGACGGCGTGGCGCTCTACGAGGACGACGACCTGCTGGCGGTCATTCCCGGCTGGGCCGACATGAACAGGAGCATGCCCGGCTACGCGCGCGACGCGGTGGGCGAGTCGCCGTTCGCCTGGGCGCTGTCGGAGGCGCTCGAAGGGCTGCGTCCGCGCATCTCCAACGCCGAGTCCTACTGGCGCTGGCGGCACGGCGAGGGCGCCTGGCCGTCGTTCCAGCAGTTCGTGATGGGCCATCTGAACCGCGCGCTCGGCCCGGCGGGCCGTTACTGGGACGCCGGCGGCGAGCGGCTGCCGACCGTCGGCATCACCGAACGCCCGCCGCACCAGGATCGCGACTTCACCGTGTTGTCGACGGTCGGGATGAGCTGCCAGCGCATGCCCACGGTGGAGCAGTGGATCGACAAGCCCGGCGCGTACGCCAGGATCGAGCTGGCCGTGGCCACCCGCGAGGACCCGAAGGACGCGGCGCTGCTGCTGGTGTGGTTGTCGCAGTATCCGTGGCACTCGGTCACGTGGCTCGGCCACGGGCACACCGCGAAGTGGTATCACGAGCCCGCGACGTTCCCGCTCGGGCCGGAGTATTCGGGGGTGCTGCTGGTGAACAGCCCACCTCACATGCCGAACATGTCGGGGTTCGCGTTCGGGGGCGAGGCCGTACGGTGGCTCTGGCTGACCCCCGTCACAGCGGAGGCGCTGGAAGCGCACCGTTAGCGGAACCTGGAGCTAGAAAAACACCGTCATCAGCAGCCAGGCCGGAACGAGCACCGTCACCAGCGAGTCGAGCCGGTCCATCAGGCCGCCGTGGCCGGGCAGGATCGTGCCCAGGTCCTTGATGCCGAGATCCCGCTTGATCATCGACTCGATCAGGTCGCCCGCGGTCGCCAGCACCGCCGCGAGCCCGCCGATCAGCGCGCCCTGCCACAGCTCGCCGCCGAGCAGCCACGTCACCAGCCAGCCGCCGACCGCCACGCACGCCACGATCGACCCGGCGAAGCCCTCCCAGGTCTTCTTCGGACTGATCACCGTCATCTGGTGGCGGCCGAACAACACCCCGGCGAAGTAGCCGCCGATGTCGCTGGCTATGGTCACCGCGATGAAGATCAGCACCCGGTGGTCGCCGTCGTCCGGCTTGAGCAGCAGCGGCACGAACGCGGCCAGCATGCAGGGGTAGAAGAGCGTGAGGACCGACGCGGACGCGTCGCGTACGTAGCCGTCGGTTCCGTCGCCGAACATCCGCCAGATCAGCAGGACGAGCGCGAACCCGGCGAACGCGGCCAGTAACCAGACCGGACCGCCCCAGTAGGCGGCCACCTGCATCGCCACCAGCCCGGCGAGCACGGGCGCCACCGGCACCTTGATGTCACGGGTCGCGAACGCCCTGGTCAGCTCCACCGTGCCGACGCCCACGGCGCCGACGACCACGACCAGGAACAGCTCCTTGACCGTGTAGAGGGTGCCGAGCACCAGCGCGCCCAGCACGACGCCCACCGCGATCGCGGCAGGCAGGTTCCTGCCGGTACGGCTGCCGCCGCTCGAGCTGGTGCCAGCCGTACTTCTTTCCACAGAGTTCTCCATAGCCGCGGCCCCCGCCGCCTGGGCGAGGGCCGCAGAGTGCATGCCCGCTGCCTTCGCCCAGGGTGGCAGGAGCCCGCCGGAGGCGGCCCACCGCCGGGCGCGCCGCTCACACTTCGAGCAGTTCGGCTTCCTTGACCTTGAGCAGCTCGTCGATCTTCGCGACGTGCTTCTGGGTGAGGTCGTCGAGCTCCTTCTCGGCCCGCCTGACCTCGTCCTCGCCGGCGTCGCCGTCCTTCATCATCTTGTCGAGGATCTCCTTGGCGGACCGGCGGATGTTGCGCACCGACACCTTGGCCTGCTCGCCCTTGTTCCTGGCGACCTTGATGTACTCCTTGCGGCGCTCCTCGGACAGCTCCGGGAACGACACACGGATCACCTGACCGTCGTCGGTCGGGTTGACGCCGAGGTCGGAGTCGCGAATGGCCCGCTCGATCGCCGGCATGGAGCTCTTGTCGTAAGGCTGGATGAGCACCATGCGAGCCTCGGGCACGTGGAACGAAGCCAACTGCTGGATGGGCGTCGGCGTGCCGTAATATTCGGCGTTGATCTTGTTGAACATCGAGGGGGTGACCCGGCCCGTACGGATGCTCGCGAAGTCCTCCTTCGCGACGGACACGGCCTTGTCCATTTTGTCCTCGGCTTCGAGGAGGGTTTCGTCGATCACAGCGGCTCCCTGTCTTCTAGCTGGCGGTGTCGGGCTCGCTCGCTCATTTGCCTGCGGGACTGACCAGCGTGCCGATTTTCTCACCGCGGACGGCGCGCAGGATGTTGCCCTCGCCCATGAGGTCGAAGACCACGATGGGCAGATCGTTGTCCTTGCACAGGCTGATCGCGGTGGCGTCCATGACCGCGAGGTCGCGGAGCAGCACCTCTCCGTAGTCAAGGTGGTCGAACCTGACCGCGTCCGGATTCTTGCGGGGGTCGGAATCGTAGATCCCGTCCACTTGTGTGCCCTTGAGCAGCGCCTCGGCGCCGATCTCGAGGGCCCGCTGGGACGCCGCGGTGTCGGTGGAGAAGAAGGGCGACCCGAGCCCGGCGCCGAAGATGACCACGCGCCCCTTCTCGAGGTGTCTGATGGCGCGGCGCGGCAGGAACGGCTCGGCCACCTGCTGCATGGTGATGGCCGTCTGCACGCGCGTCTCCACGCCCCGCCGTTCGAGGAAGTCCTGCAGCGCCAGGCAGTTGATGACCGTGCCGAGCATGCCCATGTAGTCGGCCCTGGCCCGGTCGATGCCTCCTTGCGAGAGGGCGGCGCCGCGGAACATGTTGCCGCCGCCGACCACCACCGCGACCTGCACGCCTTCCTGGACCGCCTCGGTGATCGAGTCGGCCAGGTGGTCGACGATGACCGGGTCGATGCCCAGCGGCTCGCTGCCGGCGAACGCCTCGCCTGACAACTTCAGCATCACCCGTTTCCACCGCAGTGGGCTTGACGGGTGTGGAGACGAGGAAGCCGCCGTCCGTGTGGATTCGTGGGCTGGCTCCCGGTGGTCCTGCACGGCGGCGGCCTCCTTCGTTCGGCGGTTCGTTGAGCTGGCGGCTTGCCTAAGCCTAAGCCTGACCCACCTTGAAACGGACAAAGCCGAGGACCTCGACGCCATTCTCCTCGGCGTACTTGCCCACGCTCTTCTTGCCGTCCTTGACGAAGGTCTGCTGGAGAAGGGTGAAGTCTTTGTACCAGCCGTTGACGCGACCCTCCACGATCTTGCCGATCGCGGCCTCGGGCTTGCCTTCCTCGCGGGTCATCTCCTCGAAGAGCTTGCGCTCCTTCTCGACGACCTCGGCGGGCACGGAGGCCGCCTTGAGGTATTGCGGGGCCATCGCCGCCGCGTGCTGCGCGATGTCCCGGGCGACCTCGGCATTGGGCTTGTCGAGCTGGACCAGCACGCCGACCGCGGGCGGCAGCGCCGGGTCGGTGCGGTGCATGTAGGCGCCTACGTAGCCGCCCTCCAGCACCGCGAACCTGCGGATCTCGATCTTCTCGCCGAGCGCGGCGTTGGCGGTGTCGAGGTGCTCCTTGACGGTCTTGCCGTCGAAGGAGGACTCGAGCAGCGCCGGCACGTCGGCGGGCCTGGTCGCGAGGATGTGCTCCACGACCTGGCCGGCCAGCTCCTGGAAACGCTCGCCCTTCGCCACGAAGTCGGTCTCGCAGTTGAGCTCGAGGAGCGCGGCGGAGGAGTCGCCGTCCTGCTTGAGCGCGACGAGGCCGTTGGAGGCGGTGCGGGCCTCGCGCTTGCCCACGTCCTTGGCGCCCTTGAGGCGCAGCAGCTCGATGGCGCGGTCGAAGTCGCCGTCGGACTCCTCCAGCGCCTTCTTGCAGTCCATCATGCCGGCAGCGGTGATCTCGCGAAGCCGCTTGACGTCGGCCATGTTCACGGAAGCCATTGCTCTTATTCCTTGTGAAAGTTCGTCGTCGTGGATCGGGTGGGCGCCGAGATCGGCGGCCCACCCCGGGGTCGGCACGGCGGGCCCGTGCCGTACAGGAGCTCTGCCTCGCTCGGGGGGCGCACCGGCCCGGCCCTACTGCTGCCTCGCCCGGTATGCTGCCCAGCCTCGCCGCGGCCTATCACCTGTGCGGGTCACCTGTGCGGGCCCTGGACGCGTCCCCTTAGCGGGGACGCGTCCTTCGACCAGCCGTCAGGACTGCTGCTCGGGCTTGTCCTCAGCGGTGGGCTCGGCCACCGGAGCAGCCTCGGCCGGAGCGGACTCGGCGGCGGCCTCGGCCGGAGCCGACTCCACGGCGGCCTCGGCCGGAGCCGACTCGGCGGGAGCAGCCTCGGGGGCGGCCTCGGGAGCGGCGGCGGCGTCGGTCTCGCCGGCCGGACGCTCGCCGGTGCCCTGCTCGATGAGCTCGCGCTCCCACTCGGCCAGCGGCTCGGCGGCGGCCGGCTTCTCGTCACCGCGGGCGGCGCCCGAGCGGGCCATGAGACCGGCGGCGACACCGTCGGCGACGACCCGGGTCAGCAGGCCGACGGCGCGGATGGCGTCGTCGTTGCCCGGGATCGGGTAGTCGACCTCGTCGGGGTCGCAGTTGGTGTCGAGGATCGCGACCACAGGGATGCCGAGCTTCTTGGCCTCGCTGATCGCGATGTGCTCCTTCTTGGTGTCGACGACCCACACCGCGCTGGGCACGCGGCCCATGTCACGGATGCCGCCGAGCGTGCGCTCCAGCTTGTCCTTCTCGCGCCGGCGCATGAGGAGCTCCTTCTTGGTGAGCCCCGAGGCGGCGACGTTGTCGAAGTCGAGCTCCTCGAGCTCCTTCAGGCGCTGCAGCCTCTTGTGCACGGTCGAGAAGTTGGTGAGCATGCCGCCCAGCCAGCGCTGGTTGACGTAGGGCATGCCGACCCTGGCCGCCTGCTCGGAGATGGCCTCCTGAGCCTGCTTCTTCGTGCCGATGAACAGGATCGTGCCGCCGTGGGCGACGGTCTCCTTCACGAAGTCGTAGGCGCGGTCGATGTAGGACAGCGACTTCTGCAGGTCGATGATGTAAATGCCGTTGCGCTCGGTGAAGATGAAGCGCTTCATCTTCGGGTTCCAGCGCCGGGTCTGGTGACCGAAGTGAACGCCGCTCTCGAGCAGCTGTCGCATGGTGACGACGGGGGCCATGTGCTGGTCCTCCAGGTCTGGGCGTCCAGTGGATGGACGCGGTTCTCGGTTGTGCCGCGGCAGCGCGTGTCTGCCGCCCTGATGCCCCGAAACCGCTCCAGCCGGGCGCCTGGCCCGGACCGATGGCGCGGTCCGCGATGGGGCATGCGAAGTCGGCCTGTGTCACAGGCCACCGGAAAGTCTACCTCCCACGCCGCCTCTGGCTGACCGCATGTGGTCAAACGGCACGGGTCAGCCCGGTTCCGCCTCCAGATAGGCCAGCACCGCCATGACCCGGCGGTTGTGGTCGTCGCTCGGCGGCAGGCCGAGCTTGGTCAAGATGTTGTTGATGTGCTTGGCGATCGCCTTGTCCGTGACGAGCAGGCGAGCGGCGATCGCGGCGTTCGACAGGCCCTCGGCCATGAGCGCGAGCACTTCGCGCTCCCTGGGCGTCAGGCGGCCCAGCGGCTCGTCGCTTCTCCTGCGGGTGAGCAGCTGGCCGATCACCTCGGAGTCCATCGCGGTGCCGCCGGCCGCCACCCTGCGCACCGCGTCGACGAACTGGTCCACGTCGCCGATCCGGTCCTTCAGCAGGTAGCCGACCGCACCCGCCTGGTCGGACAGCAGCTCGCGGGCGTAGAGCTGCTCGACGTACTGCGACAGGATCAGCACCGGCAGCCCCGGCCGCTGCCTGCGGGCCTCCAGCGCGACGCGCAGCCCCTCGTCGGTCAGGGTCGGCGGCAGGCGTACGTCGATCACCGCGACGTCCGGCCGGTGCCGGGTCAGCGCGCCGAGCAGCATCGGCCCGTTGTCGACCGCCTCGACCACCTCGAACCCGGAGGCCGACAGCAGGCGGACGAGCCCGTCCCTCAGGAGGGCGAGATCTTCTGCGATGACAACGCGCACGGTATCTCCACGATGAATTCGGTCGGCCCGCCGGCCGGGCTGCGGACGTCGAGCGTCCCGTCGAACACCGACAACCGGCGCCTGATGCCGTCGATGCCGGCGCCTCGGGGATCGGCGCCACCCCGCCCGTCGTCGCCCACCACCAGCCGCAGTACGCCCTCCGAGTGGCGCAACCGCACCCAGGCGCGCTGGGCGCGGCTGTGCTTGGCCGCGTTCGTCAGGGCCTCGGCGGCGGCGAAGTAGACCGCGGACTCGACGGGCGCCTCCAGCCGGGTGGGCAGATCGACGTCGACGTCCACCGTAAGGGGGACGTGCAGCGCGGCGGCCTCGACGGCGCCGGCCAGCCCTCGGTCCGCCAGCACGGGAGGGTGGATGCCGTTGACCAGGTCGCGCAGGTCGATCAGGGCCTGCCCGGCCGACTCCCACGCCTCCCCCACCAGCTCGCGTACCTGGGCGGGGTCGCTCGCACGCCTGGCCAGGCCGAGGGTCATGCGCACGGAGACCAGCCTGGCCTGCGCGCCGTCGTGCAGGTCGCGTTCGATCCTGCGCAGCTCGGCCGCCTGCGCGCTCACCGCCGCCGCCCTCGACTCGGTCAGTTGCCTGACCCGATCCGTGTCACCGGGGCGCAGGAGCAGCTCCGTCAGCCGCGCCTGGGTCCCGTGCAGGAGCGGGACGGCGGCCACCGCGACGGCGCCGATGGCGACGACCGCCAGCGACAGGGCGACCGTGAGCTGGATGCTCGGCCGCGCCGTCTGCAGGTGCCAGATGACGGCCTCGGCCGACAGCACCCCGACGATGAGCACCACGCCGCCGGGGCCGGTAACGGCCTGCAGGGCGAGCCAGGCCGTCTCGCGGGCGTGGGCGTTCTCCCGCGGCTCTCGGGCATGAGCGCCCTCGGGAGCCACCGGTTCGTGGCCGAGCGCGCGGTCCGCCCTGGCCAGCTGGAACGCCGCCAGCCTGTGCGCCCAGGAGCGCACCCTGGCCAGCGGGCGCACGCCGAGCCCGCGGACCGGGACCAGCGCCGCGCACCCGGCCAGCAGCACGAGCAGCACCCACGCCGCCACGCCGGCAGAGGCGTTCAGCAGCAGCCCTGCCACGGGCGCGGCCATGCGGCGCATCAAGCTCACCCGAGCAGTCTGCCTGCTCCGCACGGCCGGCGCGGTAGACCTGGCACCACCATCACGGGTGGCGGCGGATCTCCGCCGCGGCTCCCGACTTCCCAACCGGCAACGTCCGGGGCCCCGATGCCCGCCGATCGGCTGCCGCCGGCCCTCGGCGCGGGCGCCAGGGCGGACCGCAGGGACGTCGAAACGGTCGCCAGGCGGGTGCCCGGCTCGGTCACGGGTCCGGTACGAGGGGGGACGGGCACGCGCTCCACCTGTCGGGCAACCTGTGCACCATCGCCCACGCCAACCGGTACTTCACGTATCTTGCGCCGCCTCCTGCCGGCACCACCTGCTTGCCTCCTGAACGGCCGTAGGCATGCGGATGTCGCCCTTCGCCGGTGTCGCGCCCTCGCCGGGTGTCGCCTGAGCGGTCAGGACGCGTCGTGGTCCCCGGCCTGATCCCCGGCCTGTTCCCCGACCTGGCCCCCGGCCGGCGGGCCGGCGTCGTGGTCCTCGGACGGCGGACGAGCGTCGTGGTCCTCGGTCGGCAGGCCGGGGACCACGCGCTTCGCGACCGGGAACAGGCTGATCTGCGCCTCGGCGATCCTGGCCCCGTCCGGGGCTTCGTCCTGGCTGCGGAAGCGGGCGACGTACGGCTCGATCAGCTTCATGATGTCCCGGTTGAGCTGGGCGAGTTCCTCGGCGCCGACCCTGATCCTGGTGCGGCTGAAACCGCTGGCGAAGCGCCACTCGTCCGTGTCCCCGTCGAGGTGGGCCCAAGCCCGCTCCGCCTCTTCCTGGGCTTTGCTGTTGAACGCCGCGATCAGGGACTTCTTCGCCTCACGCACCTCCGGCGGGTCGCCGGGATTGATGCCCACGCCGATCGGGGCGTCCACGACCTTCCACAACCGCTCCCTGCCGTCGCCCCGGGGAGGCGCGTCCTCGACGAAGCCGTACTTGGCGAGCATGCGCAGGTGATAGCTGGCGGCGCTGGGCGTGATGCCCGCGCTCTCGGCCACCTCGGTGGCGGTGGCGCTGCCCTGGTCTCCCAGGTGCGCGAGGATCGTCAGCCGCGCCGAGTGGGCCAGCGCCCGCATCGCCTTCGGATCGCTGACCCAGCCAGTTTCCCGCGTCATGCGTTCACGATACCCCTGCCTGGCCGAACGTCTGAAAGGTTGCCTTCACAACTCTGAAGGATTACCTTCACATCTATGAAGGGAAGCTTTCAGACTTGGCGGAGTCGTCGCACCGACGGCCGACCGGCCACCGAACCACCCGCCACGCATGACACCGCCCTCGTCATGAGTGCAGCCGACAGATCCCCTGCCACGGGCGGCTCCGGCGAGTCACCCGCCACGAGCGACCCGGCCACCGAGCCCGAGCCTCCTTCCGGCGAGTCGCCCCCTCCCGCTCCCCGTCGCGAGGACGTCCCGCTTCGCAGACAACGCGACTACCGGCTGCTCTGGACGGCCCGAACGATATCGATCACCGGGTCGGAGGTGTCCAAGCTGGCCATTCCCCTGACCGCGGTGACCCTGCTGGCCGCATCGCCTGCACAGATGGGACTGCTGACCTCGGCCGCCTTCGTACCCGCCCTGCTCTTCGGGCTGCAGTCAGGGGCGATCGCCGACCGGCTCCCGCGGCACCGCCCTTTGATGATCGTTTGCGAGCTCGTCTCCTGCGCGGCGGCGGTCACCGTACCCGTGGCCTGGCTGCTCGGCCTGCTGAACGTCCCTTGGCTGATCTTTGTGGCGCTCGTGATCGGCACGGCCGGCGTGTTCTTCAGAGCCGCGAACTTCCCTCACCTTGCGGCCGTCGTACCGCCCGAGCAGCGCACCGAGGCGATGGCCGGGCTGCAGGCGTCGTACTCGGTGGCCTCCGTGAGCGGGCCAGGTCTGGCCGGGCTCCTGGTGCAGATGCTCACGGCGCCGCTGGCCGTACTGGCTGAGGCGCTGTCGTTCCTGGCCTCGGTCCTGCTGCTGCGCTCGATCCGCACCCCGGAGCGGAACGAACCGGCCGCCTCCCGGGGGATGTGGCGCGACGTCATGGAAGGGCTGAAGGTCAGCATCACCCATCCCGTACTGCGCGCGCTGCTCGGGGCGGGCGTCACGATCAACTTCTTCGCCATGGCGTTCACGGCCGTCTACATGTTGTACATGGTGAACACCCTCGGCATCCCCAAAGGCCTGATCGGTGTCCTCATCGCGTTGAGCGGCGCGGGCGGCCTCCTCGGCGCCTGGCTTACGGCACGCCTGTCCAAGCGTTACGGCGAGAACCGCATCCTGTTCGCCGCCGCCCTCTTCTTCCCCTCGGAAATCCTCGCGGTGGGCCTGCTGACCGGCCCGCTGTGGTGGAAACTGTCGGTCCTGGCCGTGACCGGCACGCTCACGGGGGCCATCGTGGTGGCCTTCGCCACCTGCATGGGCGCGATCACCCTGCGCGACACCACCGCCGAGCTGCGCGGCCGGGTCAACGCCACCATGACGTTCGCGGTGCAGGGTGTGCTCGCACTCGGGGGTCTCGTCGGCGGTCTCCTCGCGGAGGTGATCGGGTTGCGGTCTGTCATCCTCATCTGCGCCGCAGGGATCGCCCTGAGCACCCTCTGGATCTGGACGTCTCCGCTGCGCCCCCGCCGTACCAAGTTCAGGGCCGCAGGCGAGCCAGGCGCCGACCCAACCCTCACCCCGTCACTGAACGACCTGCGTGACTCCAAGCCTCAGTTCTGACGCCGTCCTCTCTGCGGCCACACTCCCACGTCCCGGCGACATCATTCGAGGCCAACCGCGTCCCTGTGGACAACCCGACGGCGTCCACAGAACGACGTTCACCACCCCACCGCCAAGGCGCCATCACCAAAACTCGCGCCATGAACGCCCACCCGCCTTCCCGCCTCCGCCC
>NZ_JAAAHR010000075.1:0-39638 GCF_009908215.1 Nonomuraea sp. K271
CACCCCGACCATCACCAAGCCGACGCAAACGACCACCCCGCCCCCCACCGCGGAACCCTCGTCAACTCCTACGGAAAGCGGCTGACCTGCGTAAACCCGTGTTACGCAGGTGAACCCACGGGGACTGTGTGCATAGAGTGACCATCCGCTTCCAGGGGGACCTATGCGCGCATTCCAGGCCGGGCTGCTCGCGGTCTGCCTGCTGGCCGGCACGTGCCCACCGGTGCACGCCGAGCCCGCCCCCTCCTCGCGTGACGTCAAGAAGGCCCGCCAGGCCGTACGCGAACGCTCCAAGCGGCTGGGGGAGACCAGTGCCAGGCTGGCCACCGCCCAGTCACGGCTCGGCCGGCTGGCGGCCGAGGTCGAGCGGCTCGTGGAGGCCTACAACGGGGAGCTCGTCCGGCTCCGGCAGGCCGAGCAGGCCGACCAGCAGGCCAGGGCACGCCTCGCGGCGGCCGACGCCGAGGTCGAGCTGGCCCGGCACGACGTCGCGCTGCTGGCGGCGGAGACCTACGGTGGCGCGGCCATGACCGAGCCGTTCCTCGGCATGCTCATGGACCACGGCGAGACGGCCGGCATGCTCCACCGGGCCGGCGTGCTCGAACACATGAGCAGCGAACGGGCCGCGGTCCTCGCCAGGATGCGCGACGCCCAGGAGGTCGCGGGCATCCTGCGTACCCAGGCCGCCAACGCCTACGCCGCCCGCAGAGCCGCCACCGAACGCGCCAGGCACGCCAAGATCGCCGCGAAGGAGGCCGTGGCCAGGCAGCGGCGCGACACGAAAGCACTGCGAGCCCGCGAGAAACACCTCCAGCACAAGGTCGACGCCGCCCGCACCCGCGCCCAGCTGCTGGCCCGCCGCAAGGCCGCCGCCGCGTCGGTCTCCGGGCTCGTCTCCCGCGGCTCCGCCCTGGGGGACGTCGCGGCCAACTGGGCGCTCACCCAGCTCGGCAAGCCGTACGTGTGGGCGGCCGACGGCCCCGACACCTACGACTGCTCGGGGCTCACCATGCGCGCCTGGGAGAAGGTCGGCGTGCGGCTCGACCACTGGACCGGCACCCAGTGGACGTCAGGCCCGCACGTGCCGCTCGACCAGCTGCGCCGCGGCGACCTGGTGTTCTTCGGCCACATCAGCGACGACCCCGGCACCATCCACCACGTGGGGATCTACGTCGGCCGGGGCCAGATGGTGCACGCGCCGCAGACCGGCGACGTCGTACGGGTGGCCTCGATCTACCGCGGGGACCTGGTGGGCGCCACCAGGCCCCGCTGACCGTCAGTGACCGTCGTGTCCCTCGTCCTTGGCCCGGCGGAAGGAACGTTCGATCTCGGCCTCGGCCTCGATCCGCCCCACCCAGTTGGCGCCCTCGACCGACTTGCCCGGCTCCAGGTCCTTGTAGACCTCGAAGAAGTGCTGGATCTCCAGCCGGTCGAACTCCGACACGTGATGGATGTCCTGGATGTGGTGCATACGGGGGTCTGTCGAGGGCACGCACAGGACCTTGTCGTCGCCGCCCTTCTCGTCGGTCATCCTGAACATGCCCACCGCCCGGCACGTGATGTAGCAGCCCGGGAACGTCGGCTCCTGCAGCAGCACCAGCGCGTCCAGCGGGTCGCCGTCCTCACCGAGGGTGTTCTCGATGAAGCCGTAGTCGGCGGGGTACTGCGTGGAGGTGAACAACAACCGGTCGAGCCTGATCTTTCCGGTCTCGTGGTCCACCTCGTACTTGTTCCGTTGCCCCTTGGGAATCTCTACGACAACGTCGAACTCCACCGCGGTCCTCTCTCATGGGTCGAGAGCGCCTCGCAGGGCGTCCCAGCACGCGGTCAACCGCCTCACCGGGGCCCGGTCAGCGCTGCTCTCCCCCGCTCAGCCCCCGGGCACCCCCGGCTGGGCGTTAATGTCTCGTAGGCGAACACAGAAGAGAGGGCAGGCGACGTGGCGCGGCACGACAGGTGGGTGATGCTGACCACCCTCGTCGTGCTCCAAGCCCTCACCATCGTCATCGGCGTTTACGCGATGAACACCGGCTTCAGCCTCAGCGCATTGACGGGGCAGTCTCCACCGGGCGGGCCGACGGAGTCGCCGCAGGAAGAGTCTCCCCCCGCCCCCGTGGTCACCGCGGGACCTGTGCTGGCCCAGCTTCCGGTGAAGCCCGGAGACGGACCTCTCCCCACCAAGAGTACTTTGACGCGACAGCTCACCCGCGCCCTGGGTGACCGGGCGCTGGGCGACAGGGTCGGCGCCGTCGTGCTCGACGCGGCCACCGGCCAGCAGATCTTCGCCTCCAACGCCGACGCCGCCTTCGTGCCCGCATCGACGACGAAGATCGCCGTCTGCGCCGCCGCGCTCGCCTCGCTGGGGCCCGACACCCGCCTGTCCACCAAGGCCGTCCAGGGCTCCAAACCCGGCACGGTCGTCCTCGTCGGCGGCGGCGACCCGCTGCTCGCCGGCCCCTCCGCCAAGCCCCGCTACCCGAAGCAGGCCTCCCTCCGCACGCTGGCCGCCCGCACCGCCGCCACGCTGGAGTCCCGGAACATCAAGAAGGTCACCCTCTCGTACGACACCTCGCACTTCGCCGGCCCCGTCAAGGCCGACGGCTGGAAACCCGGCTACATCCCCGACGGCAACGTGGCGACCGTCCACGCCCTCGCCATCGACGAAGGCCGCCGGCACCCCCGCCACAACGCCCCCAGAGTCGACGACCCGCCCCAATACGCCGCCACGGCCTTCGCCAGACTCCTCAGGAAGGAGGGCATCGCGGTGTCGAAGTCCGTACGCCAGGGCGAGGCCCCCGCCGGCGCCGCCGAACTCGGCCGGGTCGACTCCGCCCCCATCTACGCCCTCGTCGAGCACACCCTGACCGAGAGCGACAACGACATGGCCGAGGCGCTGATGAGACACGTCGCCATCAAGGAAGGTCAGCCGGGCTCCTTCGAAGGGGGCGCCAAGGGCGTGACCGCCGTACTCCAGCGGCTCGGGGCCGCCCAGGGCGTGACCGCGCTCTCCGACGGCAGCGGCCTTTCCATCCGCAACCGCATCAGCCCCCGCGCCCTCGCCAAGATCATCGCGATGGGCGGCTCCGCCGACCACCCCGACCTGCACGCCATCGCCTCCGGCATGCCCATAGCCGGCTTCTCCGGCACCCTCGGCAACGGCCGCCGCTTCACCGCCGCCGACAGCAAGGGTCAGGTCGGGCTCGTACGCGCCAAGACCGGCACACTCAACAACGTCAACACCCTGGCGGGGCTCGCCACCACCAAGGACGGGCGGCTGGTCACCTTCGCCTTCATGGCCGACCACGTGCCCGTCAACGCCGAACCCGTACTCGACCGCCTCGCCGCCATCGTCGCCCGCAACTGAGACGCACATGGCGATCCTGCGGATCGCGGCTCGGCCGGTCCTTCGCGGGCACGACGAGAAGCACGTACGGTGGACGTTATGCAGGTGATCGACTGGGATCTGGCCGTCACGACCGGCACGCGCCTGGTGCGCCCCGGTCCTCAGGTGAGCCGGGAGGAGGCCAGGCAGGCCGTCACCGAGCTCCGCACCCTGTCACGTGAGGCCGAGGGCCACGTGCGCGAGTTCACACAAATTCACACCGACACCGCGCCACAGCCCGCGACCATCGTCGACCGGCCGGGCTGGATCAAGGCCAACGTCGAGGGCTTCCGCGTGGTGCTCGAACCCCTGACCCAGCGCATGAGCAGCGGCGACAACCCGCCGCCCGCCATCGTCACGGCCGTGGGCTCCCGCATCACGGGCGTCGAGGTCGGCGCCGTCCTGGCGTTCCTGGCCTCGCGCGTGCTGGGCCAGTACGAGCTGTTCCTTCCGCCCGACCCGACGGGTGAGGAGCCGACGGGCCGCCTGACCTTGGTCGCGCCCAACATCGTGCACGCCGAGCGCGAGATGGCCGTCAACCCGCACGACTTCCGCCTGTGGGTCTGCCTGCACGAGGAGACCCACCGCGTCCAGTTCACGGGCGTGACGTGGCTGCGCGAATACGTGCGCTCGCAGATGACCGAGTTCCTGCTGGCCTCCGACCTCGACCTGCCCACGCTGCTCGAACGCCTGCGCAACGCCGCCGACACGGTGGCCGACGTGGTGCGCGGCGGCGAGGGCAACCTCATCGACGCCATCCAGTCGCCCGGCCAGAAGGAGATCCTCGACCGCCTGACGGCCGTGATGACCCTGGTCGAAGGGCACGGCGACTACGTGATGGACGCCGTCGGCCCGTCCGTGGTGCCGTCGGTCGCCGACATCCGCTCCAAGTTCGCCCAGCGCCGCGAGGGTGGCTCCCGCCTCGACCGCACGGTCAGGCGGCTGCTGGGGATCGAGGTCAAGATGAAGCAGTACGCGGAGGGCTCGGCGTTCGTCCGCACCGTGGTCGACCGGGTCGGCATGGACGGCTTCAACAAGGTCTGGACCTCGCCCGAGACACTGCCGACGACGCAGGAGATCTCCGACCCCGACCGGTGGGTCTCCCGCGTCATGGGCACCCCGGCCCTGCCCGCCTGACCCGCCTCACCGCGCTGTCCTCAGGGCTGCGCGGTGGAGCCCGGCGTTTCCCGGCGGCGGCGTGAGCCGGGACAATGGGCTGCGTGGGGCCACATCCAGCAGTCGCCGACGTACGCAGGGCTGTGCGCGAGGCGCTGGCCGGCGTCGAGAAGGGCGCGCTGGTCCTGGCGGCGTGCAGCGGCGGAGCCGACTCCCTTGCCCTGTCGGCCGCCCTGGCGTTCGTGGCTTCCCGGATGGGGCTGCGGGCGGGGGCGCTGACCGTGGACCACGGGCTGCAGCCGGGCTCGGCCGAGCGCGCCGCGACGGTGGCGGAGGCGGCACGCGGCATGGGCCTCGATCCGGTGGAGGTGCTCACGGTGACGGTGGGTACGGCGGGCGGTCCCGAGGCGGCGGCCAGGGACGCGCGCTACGCGGCGCTGACGGAGGCGGCCGACCGGCTCAGGGCGACGGCGGTCCTGCTCGGGCACACCAGGGACGACCAGGCGGAGACGGTCCTGCTCGGCCTGGCGAGGGGGAGCGGGCCGCGTTCGTTGTCGGGCATGGCGGCGAGCAGCGGGCGTCATCTGCGGCCGTTCCTCGGTCTTTCACGGGCCACCACGGTCGCCGCCTGCCGGGCGCTGGGCCTGTCCCCGTGGGACGACCCGCACAACGACGATCCCCGCTTCACGAGGGTGCGCGTCAGGAGGCACGTGCTGCCGGTGCTGGAGAAGGAGCTGGGCCCTGGGGTCGCGGAGGCGCTCGCGAGGACCGCGGGGATGGCGCGCGAGGACGCCGACGCACTGGACGGGTGGGCGGATTCGGCGTACCGAAATTGCGCTCTAAGCGATATCGAGGGGTCGGTCAGGTTGTCCGTGGGCGAGCTGGAGAGGTTGCCCGACGCCGTCAGGCGGCGGGTCCTGCGCCGCGCGGCCATCGCTGCGGGAGCACCGCCGGGAGCGCTGTCGGCCGCCCACGTGCTGGCCGTGGACCGGCTGGTCACGCGGTGGCACGGGCAGAAGGCGGTGGACCTGCCCGGGGGTCTGTCGGCCGTGCGGCGGTATGGCACCCTGATACTCGCCATCAGTCCCATCCCGTAAGGAACCACAGGTGGACGCTGCCGACATGGGCAATGACCTGGAAAAGGTCCTCATCTCCGAGGAAGATCTCCAGGTCAGGATCAAAGAGCTCGCCGGCCGGATCGACGAGGACTATGCAGGCAAGGAAGTCCTGCTCGTGGGCGTGTTGAAGGGCGCGGTCATGGTGATGGCCGACCTGGCGAGGGCTCTGCACGTGCCCGTGCAGATGGACTGGATGGCGGTGTCGTCGTACGGTGCCGGCACGAGGTCGTCGGGTGTCGTACGCGTGCTGAAAGACCTCGACACCGACATCCTCGACCGCCATGTGCTGATCGTCGAGGACATCATCGACTCCGGTCTGACCCTGCACTGGCTGCTGGAAAACCTGAAATCGCGCAATCCGGCCTCGCTGGAGATCTGCGCCGCGCTGCGCAAACCTGACGCGGTGAAGGTGCCTATCGAGGTGAAATACGTGGGTTTCGACATTCCCAGCGAGTTCGTCATCGGTTACGGCCTCGACTACGCGGAGCGATACCGCAATCTGCCCTTCATCGGCACGCTGGCTCCGCACGTTTACACCTAGCGATTCCGCCGGTGTTCCCGGCGGGCCGGGAACACTGCGCAACGTGACGTACGTTGATAGGGCAAGACCGGTGTAGCGGGCGGGTCCCTCCGTGCGCTGTGCCGGTGTACCTTCGGACTCCTGAAGGGTGACCCCGTGTCCCCTTCGGGTAGTCAGAACTCGCGGTGTCGGATGCCGCGGCCCCGGGGCGACCCGGGGTTTCACAGGCCATGGTCAGGAAGGGACGGGCCCGCAAGGGGTTCCGCATCGGATGGATCTCAAGCGATTTACACGTGGGCCACTGCTGTGGATCCTGGGCATCGTCGTGCTGCTCCTGCTCGTCACCCAGCTCTGGAGCGGTGGCGGCAATTACAAGCCGGCCGACACGTCCTTGGTTCTTCAGCAGATTCGCGCCGGAAACGTCAGCAACGCCAAGATCATCGACAAGGACAACCGGATCGAGGTGACGCTGACCAGTCCCGTCGTGGTCAAGGCCGGCGACGCCCCGACGAAGCTGATCCAGTCCGACTGGGTCACCGGTTACGGCAGCAAGCTGACCGACGAGCTCCAGGCTCAGGTCGACGCGGGCAAGACGAAGAGCTTCGCCACCGAGGTGCCGCAGGAAAACTTCCTGGTGAGCCTCCTGGTGAGCTTCCTGCCGATCGTCATCATCGTGCTGATCTTCCTGTTCATCATGAACCAGATGCAGGGCGGCGGCTCTCGGGTGATGAACTTCGGCAAGTCGAAGGCCAAGCTGATCACCAAAGACACCCCCAAGACGACCTTCTCCGACGTCGCGGGCGCCGACGAGGCCATCGAGGAGTTGCAGGAGATCAAGGAGTTCCTGCAGGCTCCGTCCAAGTTCCAGGCGATCGGCGCCAAGATCCCCAAGGGCGTGCTGCTCTACGGCCCGCCCGGCACCGGCAAGACGCTGCTGGCTCGCGCGGTCGCGGGTGAGGCCGGCGTGCCGTTCTACTCGATCTCCGGTTCCGACTTCGTCGAGATGTTCGTCGGTGTCGGCGCCTCGCGTGTTCGTGACCTGTTCGAGCAGGCCAAGGCCAACGCCCCGGCGATCATCTTCATCGACGAGATCGACGCGGTCGGCCGCCACCGCGGCGCCGGCCTGGGCGGCGGTCACGACGAGCGCGAGCAGACGCTCAACCAGCTGCTCGTCGAGATGGACGGCTTCGACGTCAAGGGCGGCGTGATCCTCATCGCGGCCACCAACCGGCCCGACATCCTCGACCCGGCGCTGCTGCGTCCTGGGCGTTTCGACCGGCAGGTCACCGTCGACCGGCCCGACCTCGAGGGCCGCAAGGGCATCCTCAAGGTGCACGGGCGGGGCAAGCCGTTCGCTCCCGACGTCGACCTCGACGTGATCGCGCGGCGCACCCCCGGCTTCACCGGCGCCGACCTCGCCAATGTGATCAACGAGGCGGCCCTGCTCACCGCGCGGGCCGACCAGAAGCTGATCACGATGGAGCTTCTCGAGGAGTCGATCGACCGCGTCATGGCAGGGCCCGAGCGCAAGACGCGGGTCATGTCCGACAAGGAAAAGAAGATGATCGCCTATCACGAGGGCGGTCACGCGCTGGTGGCGCACGCGTTGCCCAACTCCGACCCGGTGCACAAGATCACGATCTTGTCCCGTGGCCGCGCGCTCGGTTACACGATGACGCTGCCGATGGAGGACAAGTTCCTGGCCACCAGGTCGGAGATGATGGACCAGCTCGCGATGTTGCTCGGCGGCCGGGCGGCGGAGGAGCTCGTCTTCCACGAGCCGACCACCGGCGCCTCCAACGACATCGAGAAGGCCACGGCCGTCGCCCGCCGCATGGTGACCGAATACGGCATGAGCGAGCAGCTCGGCGCCCGCAAGTTCGGCAGCGGCCAGGCGGAGGTCTTCCTGGGCCGCGAGATGGGCCACGAGCGCGACTACTCCGAGAAGATCGCCTCCACGATCGACGAGGAGGTCCGCCGGATGATCGAGACGGCGCACGACCAGGCCTGGGACATCCTGGTCGAATACCGCGACGTGCTCGACAACCTGGTGCTCGAGCTCATGGAGAAGGAGACCCTCTCCCGTGAGCAGGTGCTCCAGATCTTCAGCCCGGTGGTCATCAGGGAGCACCGTCCGTCCTATGCGGGCTACGGCAAGCGGCTGCCCTCCGACCGCCCGCCGATCCTGACCCCGAAGGAGCAGTCGGCCAACGGCTCGCTCACCACGGGCCACCAGGACGCCCTTCCGTCCGGAGACAGTGCGTGACGCAGCACGACATCGACCAGGGCCGGATCGAGAAGGCCGTACGCGAGATCCTCGCCGCCATCGGCGAGGATCCCGACCGCGACGGCCTCCTCGACACGCCTGCCCGGGTCGCCCGCGCCATGACCGAGCAATATTCAGGGCTCGGCCAGACGCCCGAGGACGTGCTGACCAAGGTCTTCGACGTCGACCACGACGAGATGGTGCTCGTCAGGGACATCGAGGTCTACTCGACCTGCGAGCACCATCTGGTCCCGTTCCACGGGGTGGCCCACGTGGGCTACATCCCCAACCAGCGCGGTGAGGTGACGGGCCTGTCCAAGCTGGCCCGCCTGGTCGACGTGTTCGCCCGCCGTCCCCAGGTGCAGGAGCGCATGACCTCGCAGATCGCCGACGCGCTCATGCGGGTGCTGGAGCCGCGCGGGGTCATCGTGGTGGTCGAGGCCGAGCACCTGTGCATGACGATGCGTGGGGTGCGCAAGCCCGGTGCCAAGACCGTGACCTCGGCGGTCCGCGGTGACTTCCGCACCAGCGACAAGACCCGTTCCGAGGCAATGGCGCTGATTCTCCACCGCTGATGACGGAACGGGGTACCCACGATGTCATCACGTGTCGGGAAGCGCCTAGGCTTGGCCCATGACTAGCGTGCCCATGAACGTGCCGGAAGGCGCGGATCGGTGCCTCGTCATGGGCGTGGTCAATGTGACGCCCGATTCGTTCTCCGACGGCGGGCGATGGTTCGACGAGGAGGCCGCGATCCAGCACGGCCTCGACCTGGTCCGTGAGGGCGCCGACATCGTCGACGTGGGCGGCGAGTCCACCCGTCCCGGGGCCGCCAGGGTGTCCCTGCAGGAGGAGCTCACCCGGATTCTCCCGGTGATCAGGGCGCTCGACGCGGAGGGTGTGCGGGTCAGCGTCGACACGATGCGGGCGGAGGTCGCGAGGGCCGCGGTCGAGGCGGGCGCGCGGCTCGTCAACGACGTGAGCGGCGGGCTGGCCGACCCCGACATGCCCCGCGCGGTCGCCGCGACCGGAGTCCCCTACGTCGTGATGCACTGGCGCGGCCACAGCCACGACATGGACAGCCGCGCCGTCTACGCCGACGTGGTCACCGAGGTCCGCGAAGAGCTGAGCAAACGGGTCGATCTGGTGCTGGCGGAGGGCGTCACGGAGGAGCAGATCGTGATCGACCCCGGTCTCGGATTCGCGAAGAACGCCGACCACAACTGGGCACTGCTGGCCGGCATCCCGAAGCTCGCCGAACTGGGTTATCCGCTATTGGTGGGCGCGTCGCGCAAACGGTTCCTCGGCCGACTGTTGGCCGGCCCCGACGGCACACCCCGGCCGTTCAGCCGCAGCGACGACGCGACCTTGGCGGTGACCGCGCTGGCCGCCCACGCGGGCGCTTGGTGCGTGCGCGTGCACGAGGTAGGTCCCAATGCCGATGCCGTGCGCGTGGCCGCCGCATGGAAGAGAGCCGGAGCCAACACATGAGCGTCGACACCGCCGCTATCGAGACGGTGAACCAGGAGTTCTACGCCGCTATCGAGAACGCCGATCTCGACAAGATGACCGAGATCTGGGCGGAAGACTCCGGTGACGAGCAGGTGAGCTGCGTGCACCCGGGCTGGACCCTGCTGACGGGCCGCTCGGAGGTGCTGCGGTCATGGGCGTTGATCATGGCCAACACCACCTACATCCAGTTCGTGCTGACCGACGTCAACACGACCGTGCTGGGCGACGTGGCCGTGCTCACCTGCGTGGAGAACATCCTCACCGCGGGCGAGGAGGGCGAGTCCAGCTTCGCCGCGGGCAAGGTGGTGGCCAGCAACGTCTACCTCCGCACCCCGCAGGGGTGGCGGTTGTGGATGCACCATGGCTCGCCCGTGCTCCAGAGCGATGACGACGAGGAGGAGGACGGCGAGCTTGAGCGCTGATCGCATCGCCCTCAAGGGCCTGCGGGCCCGGGGGAGACACGGCGTCCTCGCTGCCGAGCGGGAGCTCGGGCAGGAGTTCGTCATCGACGCGACGTTGTTCCTCGACACCGCGCCGGCGGCGGCCGGCGACGACCTCACCAAGACCGTCCATTACGGCGAGCTGGCCGAGGCCCTCGTCAAGGTCGTGGAGGGCGAGCCGGTCGAGCTGATCGAGACGCTCGCGCAGCGGCTGGCCGAGGTGTGCCTGGCGAATGAGCTGGTGCACAGGGCCGAGGTGAGCGTGCACAAGCCGGCGGCACCCATTCCGCTGCCCTTCGACGATGTGGTCGTGACGATCGAGCGGAGCCGCTGATGAAGGCCGTCATCGCCCTGGGCAGCAACCTGGGGGCCCGCTTCCAGACGTTGCAGGGCGCCGTCGACACCCTGTTCGACGCCCCTGGGCTGAGGTTCGTGCAGGCGTCCCCCGTCTACGAGACCGACCCCGTCGGCGGCCCGTCCGGGCAGCGCCCCTACCTCAACGCGATCGTGATCGCCGAGACCACGCTGGAGCCCTTCCGGCTGCTGGAGCGGGCGCTCAACGTCGAGGACGCCTTCGGCAGGGTCCGGGGCGAACGGTGGGGGCCGCGCACTCTCGACGTCGACCTGGTGGCGGTGGGCGAGCTCGTCAGCGACGACCCCGAGCTGACGCTGCCGCATCCGCTCGCCCACGAGCGCGCGTTCGTGCTGGTGCCCTGGTCGAAGGCCGATCCCGAGGCGGTGCTGCCCGGCCGCGGCCGGGTGGCCGACCTGCTGGAGGGGCTCGACCGGCAGGGCGTACGCCTGCGCGACGACCTCAAGCTGCAGAGGCCGGATTGAGGCCCACACATCCCGGCCATCTGGTCGGCATCCTCGTCGTCGTCGCGCTGCTCACCTGGGTGGTGATCCAGCCCGTCTACTCCGACCTGCCGCTGATGCCGTGGACCGCGATCCCCACGGTGACGTTGCTGGCCATCGGCGAGGGCTACACCGCCTGGCTGACCAAGGCCAGGATCGAGAGAAAGCCCGGCACCAAGCCGGTGGAGCCGATGGCGGTGGCCCGGCTGGCGGCGCTGGCGAAGGCGTCGGCGTACGCGGGGGCGGCGTTCGGGGGGATCTTCGCCGGGTTCGGGCTGCACACGGCGCAGCTGCTCGACCGGGAGACGCCACGGGGCGAGTTCTTCGTCGCCGCGGGGTCGCTGGCGTCGTGCGTGCTCCTCGTCTGCGCCGCCCTCTACCTGGAGCACTCCTGCC
Source organism: Nonomuraea sp. K271 (assembly GCF_009908215.1). Lineage (NCBI taxonomy): Bacteria > Bacillati > Actinomycetota > Actinomycetes > Streptosporangiales > Streptosporangiaceae > Nonomuraea > Nonomuraea sp. K271. Next base: position 11,606 of record NZ_JAAAHR010000075.1, read on the forward strand.
GCATCCCCAAGGAGCCGGAGGAGCAGGAGCGCGACTAGTGCTCGCCGGAGAGGTCTTCGGTGCTGCGCCGGGCGGCGGCCCGCACGCGGTCGTGCCACATCTCCCGGCGCAGCAGGCGCAGCGCGCGGCGGATCACGTCGCTCGGCCGCTCGCCTTCCCGCAGCGCGGCGCGGATGATCCGCAGGTCCTCGGCGGTGGCGTGGAAGCCGATGTCAGGCATGTTCCGAGCCTAGGGAGCGGCTGACGTCCTCGTCCCGCTTTTGGCGCACAGGTGTGCGGCGCCGGCCGAAGAGATAGATGACGGGGGCGGTGCAGATCAGCGGGCCGATGATGGCGATGGGGCGTTCCAGCCACCATTTCAGGTCGGGCGGGATCTGGGTGCCCATGGTGCCGAACCACCACCACGACAATCCCAGCGCGATCGCCATCCCCGTGGTGTGGAAGAGGAACAGCGGCAGCGAATAACGGTTGATGAAGTCGTTGACCCGGCGCCAGCCCGGCCGTACGAGTACGCGTTCCATGGAGGGCCGCAGCACCTCCACGAGCCCGATCTGGAAGAGCAGCAGCGCCACGATCACGAACGTGGGCGGCGCCATGTTCGACCACTTGTCGCCGGGCACGCCCACCATCGAGCCGGGATAGATGCCCGAGTAGACCAGCCCGAAGAGGGCGAACAGCCCGGTCCACAACAGTCCCTTGTCATAGCGGCGGGGCAGCGCCACGACCCGGTCGTAGAAGAACCCGGCCTGGTGCGCCAGCCCCCAGACGACGAGCATGTTGAGCCAGCCGACCTGGTCGACGCCGTAGCTGAAGCGCACCACGTCGATCACCAGGGCGGCGCCGCCGAGCCAGATCAGGGCGAGCACGTCGTAGCGGTTGTGCAGCCACAGCGCCACGGGCAGCAGCGCGATCAGCACCAGGTAGACGCCGAGGAACCAGAGTGGGCTGAGCACCAGCAGCACGACCCGCCACATCCAGTCGACGTCGAAGGCCCACGTGACGACAGCCCCGATGACGGCCCACACGCCGGACAGGACGAGCGCGGGTAAGGCGAGCGCGCGGATGCGCCGCAGGACGAACGAGCCGATGCCGACGCCCCGCGTCTTGGCCCGGTTCCAGGACAGCAGGTGCACGTGACCGCCGACGTAGAAGAACAGCGGCAGCACCTGCAGCAGCCAGGTGAGGATCCACAGTCCCGAGGTGAAGCCGAGCGGGCTGGTGGGCTCGGGGCCGTGCGGCTTCCATTCGAGAATGGTGAACGCCCAGTGCCACACCACCACGACGATCAGGCTCAGGGCGCGCAGCCAGTCGACGTACTTGTCGCGCTCTTGCGTCGTCACTTGTCGATGTCACCCACGACGAAGAACATCGAGCCGAGGATGGCGACCATGTCGGCCACCAGGTGACCAGGCAACATCTCGCGCAGCACCTGGATGTTGTTGTAGGAGGCGGAGCGCAGCTTGAGCCGCCACGGCGTCTTGTCGCCCCTGGAGACGAGGTAGTAGCCGTTGATGCCGAGCGGGTTCTCCGTCCACGCGTACGTGTGGCCCTCCGGCACCTTGAGCACCTTGGGCAGGCGCTGGTTGATCGGCCCTGGAGGCAGCGCGCGCAGGCGTTCGGCGCAGGCGTCGGCCAGGTCGAGCGAGACCTTGAGCTGTTCGAGCAGGACTTCGAAGCGGGTGTGGCAGTCGCCCGCGCTCCTGGTGATCACCTTGACGGGCAGCTCGGGGTAGGCGAGGTAGGGCTCGTCGCGCCGGAGGTCGAAGTCGACGCCGGAGGCGCGGGCGATGGGGCCGCTCACGCCGTACTGCATGATCTGGTCGCGGGTGAGCACGCCGACCCCCGTGGTGCGGGCCAGGAAGATGTCGTTGTTCAGGATGAGGTTCTCGATGTCGGGCACGCGGCGGCGGGTCTGCGCGACGGCCGCCGACACCCGGTCGAGCCAGCCGAGCGGCAGGTCTTCCTTGAGCCCGCCGACCCGGTTGAACATGTAGTGCATGCGCCCGCCGGAGATCTCCTCCATGACGGCCTGGATGCGCTCGCGTTCGTCGAAGGCGTAGAACAGCGGGGTGATCGCGCCCAGCTCCAGAGGGTAGGAGCCGAGGAACATCAGGTGGTTGAGCACCCGGTTGAGCTCGGCCAGCAGTGTGCGCGCCCACACGGCCCTGACCGGGGGCTCCATGCCGAGCAGGCGTTCGGCGGCGAGCACCACGCCCAGCTCGTTGGCGAACCCTGACAGCCAGTCGTGCCGGTTGGCGAGCATGATGATCTGGCGGTAGTCACGCACCTCGAACAGTTTCTCCGCGCCGCGGTGCATGTAGCCGATGATGGGCTCGGCGGTGGCGATGCGCTCGCCGTCGAGCGTGAGCCGGAGCCGAAGCACCCCGTGGGTCGACGGATGCTGCGGGCCGATGTTGAGGATCATGTCCTCGGTGGCCAGTTCTTTGGCGCCCGCACCTATGCCGACCACACGTTCCGTCATACGGCCATGCTGCCACCGTCGTGGGTGTCGATCCAGCGGCGGGGTGACCGTCAAACCTTGGTATGCGTGTGCATCCCAAAGTCGGACATGGGGAGGGATATCTGGAACGGGGGGAGAAATCACCATGAAGAGAATATTGTTCGACGTCGCGGCTCTGGTCGCGCGCGTGGTGACGGGCGTGATCTTCCTGGCCCATGGATGGCAGAAGTGGCAGGGCGGCCTGGGCGCCACCGCGCAGGGCTTCAGGGAGTCGGGGATCCCGGCGCCCGAGGTGGCCGCCGCGTACGCGACCGTCGTGGAGACCGTCGGCGGCATCTTCCTGATCCTCGGCCTGCTGGTCAGGCCCGTGGTGGTGCTGCTGCTGCTCAACATGCTCGGCGCGATCTTCTTCGTGCACTGGGGCCTCACCCCGCTGTCCGCCGACAACGGCTGGGAGGTGCCGGGTGCCCTCGGCTCGCTGAGCCTGCTGTTCCTCGTCCTGGGCGGCGGCCGGTTCGGCCTCGATGGCATCTTCCGCGCGATGTCGCGCCGGCGGGCCGAACGCCGCGCGGCCGAGGCGGACCTCGCCGCCCACGCCCCCGCCGGGCGGGGCGGCCCGACGACGCCCTTGCCGGCGCAGGAGGAGCCGCCCCAGGTGCCCCGGCAGCCGAGCGCGCCGAAGGACAGCGGCCTCAGCGACAAGGACATGCGCGACATCGACGCCCTGGTCGGCGACGAGCAGCCACCACGCCGCGAACCGCCCAAGGGCTGACCTTCAGCGGGCGGTGAGGTCGCGCAGCGCATCGATCAGCCGGTCCACGTGCTCCTGCGTGGTCCCGATGCCGATCGAGGCGCGCACCGCCGACGCGGCGCCGTCCTCGCACCCGCCGTCCGGGAGCCCGTTCTCCGTGCCCAGCAGGTGCCGGACGAACGGGTGCGCGCAGAACTTGCCGTCGCGCACACCGATGCCGTACTCCCCGGACAGCACCTCGGCCACCTCGCGGGCCGCTCGCCCCTCGACGGCGAACGACACGATGCCCACCCGCGGATGGTCGTCCCCCCAAAGGGACAGCTCGCGTACACCCTCGATCGAGGCGAGACCGGCCCGCAGCCGGGCGATCAGGCGCTCCTCCTCGCGCACCAGTGGGGTCCATCCGGTGGCGGAGAGCGCGTCGCAGGCGGCGGCCAGCGCGATGGCGCCGAGCACATTCGGCGTGCCCGCCTCGTGCCGCGGCTCCGGGTCGTCGTGCCACTCGACCCCGCCGGCCACCGACCGGACCGCGCCCCCGCCTTTCAGGTACGGCTCCGCCTCGGCCAGCCAGTCACGCCGCCCGATCAGCACGCCCGCGCCGAAGGGGGCGTACAGCTTGTGCCCGGAGAACGCCACGTAGTCGAGGTCGAGCGCGGTGAGGTTGAGCCGCCGGTGCGGTGCGAGCTGCGCGGCGTCCACCAGGATCCTGGCCCCGTGCCGGTGCGCGATGTGGGCCAGGGCGGCGATCGGCCACAACTCGCCGGTGACGTTGGAGGCGGCGGTGACCACGAGCAGTTTGGGCCCGTCGATCGCGGCCAGCGTCTCGTCGGCGGCGCGCACGGCCTCGCCGGGGAAGGCGGGTGGCGCCAGGCGTACGGACCGGGGCCAGGGGAGGAGCGAGGCGTGGTGCTCGGTGTCGAAGACGACGGTGGTCGTGCCCTCGGGCAGGCAGCGGGCGAGCAGGTTGGTGGCGTCGGTGGTGTTGCGGGTGAAGATGACGGCGTCGCCCGGCCGGGCCCCGGCGAACGCGCTGACGGTGTGCCTGGCCTGCTCGTAGCGGGCGGTGGTGAGCTGGGAGGCGTAGCCCGCGCCGCGGTGGACGCTGGAGTAGGCCGGGAGCGCGGCGGCGACGGCCGCGCTGACCGGCTCCAGACAGGGGGCGCTGGCGGCGTAGTCGAGGTTGGCGTAGCTCACCAGCCGGCCGCCCTTGACCGGCACCTTGAGGTCGGCGCCGAGCACGGCGGGGACACGTCGCTCGGCCGTGGGGGCGGGGGCCTCGGCGGCCCTGGCGGAAGCGGACGTGAAGATCGTCAACGTGGACACGGCAGTTCTCCTCGGGGTCGCCGGACCCCTGGAGCAGCCACGGAGCCCGCGCTTGCCCGCCACACCTCGTGACGGACCAGGTCTTCACCCGGGGCACCCCGCCGCGGACGCGAGGGTTGCCGGCCAGCTAGCCGGGGCTTGTCGCTGGCACTCATGACCTACGTCACGAACTATAACCCGGACCCGGGCATGCGTCGCAAGCGGGGGCAGCAGGCGCTGGAGGAAAAAGGCACTGCCGAAAGGGAGGATCCCGCTCCTAAGATGAAATGATGCGCTTTGATCCCTGGGATCCGGATTTCGTGGCTCACCCGTACCGCGTCTACGAGGAACTGCGCCGCGACGCTCCGGTCAGCTACTTCGAACCGACGAACCAGTGGCTGATCTCCCGGCACGCGGACGTCAACGCGCTGCTCAGAGACCGCCGCCTGGGCCGCTCCTACCTGCACGTGGCCACGCCCGAGGAGTTCGGCAGGCCGCCGGAGCCGGAGTTCCAAAAGCCGTTCTGGCGGGTGATCAGGGCGGGCATGCTCGACGTGGAGCCGCCGGTGCACACGAGGCTGCGCCGGCTGGTGTCCAAGGCGTTCACGCCGCGCATGGTCGAGTCGCTGCGCCCCCGGGTCCACGCCATCGCGCGGGACCTGGTGGACACGTACGTCGCCAAGGGCGGCGGCGACCTGATCGCCGACGTCGCCGAACCGCTGCCGGTGACCGTGATCGCCGAGATGCTCGGCATCCCCGAGCAGGACCGCCAACTGCTGCGCCCGTGGTCGGCCGACATCTGTGGCATGTACGAGCTCAACCCTGCCCCCGAGGCCCAGCACACCGCGGTGCGCGCGGCGGAGGAGTTCGCCGCCTACCTCAAGGCCCTGGCCGCCGAGCGCCGCCCGCGCCCCGGCGACGACCTGATCAGCGCGCTCACCCAGGTCACCGAGCTGACCGAGGACGAACTGGTCGGCACGTGCGTCCTGCTGCTCAACGCCGGTCACGAGGCCACCGTGAACGTGACCGGCAACGGCTGGTGGGCCCTGTTCAGGAACCCCGCCGAGCTCGTACGGCTGCGCGAGGACCGCTCGCTGCTGCCCACGGCCGTGGAGGAGCTGATGCGCTGGGACACGCCGCTGCAGATGTTCGAGCGGTGGGTGCTGGAGGACATCGAGGTGCACGGCGTGCGGATCCCGCGCGGGGCGGAAGTGGCGTTGTTGTTCGGCTCGGCCAACCGGGACCAGACGGTGTTCGACGACCCGGACAGGCTCGACGTGGGCCGCGCCGACAACCCGCACGTCTCCTTCGGCGCCGGGATCCACTTCTGCCTGGGGGCGCCGCTTGCCAGGATCGAGTTGATGGAGTCGTTCGGTGCCCTCCTGGACCGCGCGGCCACGCTGGAGCTGCGCCGGGAGCCGGAGTGGAAGCCGGGCTACGTCATCCGCGGGCTGCGTTCGCTGGAGCTCACCGCCACTGGCTGAGCCAGCCGAAGCCGCCGAGCCCCGACGGATGGATCAGTTCGCCCTCCTCGGAGGCTCTGGCCAGGGCGCGCAGGTAGCCGCGCGGATCGACGTGGGCCAGGTCGGCGGGCGGCCTGGCGCCGGTGATGCCGAGGGCCCTGAGCGCGTCACGCTGTGTGGACAAGGTTGTGGATATCGCACCGGCTTCGCGCCCGGCCTCCGCGCACGCGTCGAGCGCGACATGTGCCGTGATGTCGCAGGTGCCGTCGGGGACGGGGGTCACGACCGCGCCGTCGCGGTATCCGGTCAGGGTGCCGCACGGCGGGCGGTTATCCACAGGATGTGCATAATCGATGGCGATCGCTCGCCCTCTGGTCAGGCGTGCGAGGACCGAGGCCCAGGCCTCGTCGCGGGGTCGCCCGATCTCCGCCCGCGCGCCCACCCCGCACAACGGCCACCATCGCTCGAGCCATTCGCGGTCGGCGTGGCCGGGCGGGTCGCCTAGCCGCTCCTCGCCGGTGCGTACGTCGACCATGATCAGCCGCGGTCCTTGGGCGGTCTGCTCCACCACGTCGATCGGGACGTTGTCGAGCCATTCGTTGGCGATGGCCAGCCCGGTGATGGCGGCGGGCAGGTCGGGACGCCAGCGGATGCGCTCGGGCAGGCCCTCGGGGCGGGGGCAGAGGTCGACGGCGGTGACCCGCAGCCGGTCGCGCACGCCGGGCTCGGCGGCGCCCAGGACCTGTGTGACGAGCGTCCCTTCGCCCGCGCCGATGTCGACCAGGTCGAGCACGGCGGGGGAGCCGAGCTCGGCGTCCACCTCGGCGAGCAGGGCCAGCACCGCGTCGGCGAACGCGGCCGAGGCGCTGACCGAGGTGCGGAAGTGGCCCGAAGGGCGTTCGCGTAGGTAGAAGCCCGCCTCGCCGTAAAGCGCACGCTGCGTGGCGGCGCGCCAGGTGAGCCACATGTCTGGACTATCTCATGACTTCCGCTGGGCACAGTACGTCAGGTAAAGACTACTCACTGTACTCGGGTTGGGGTAACGTTGACCTATTGTCATCGGGTGGTCACTCCTTGTGTCCCCTGTCGAGCACGCCCCGCGGCCCTCAAGACGGCCGCGCAACCGAGAGGAGCCCTCGTGCTGAAGAAGGCCATGGCCGTCGCCGGAGCCGTTGCGATGTTGTCCCTCGCCGCCCCCGCGCACGCAGACATCACCAGCGGCGCCGGTGGCATCGCCTCGGGCAACCAGCTGCACCTGCCCATCGCCATCCCCGTCAACGTCTGTGGCAACGCGGTGGCGGTCATCGGCGGCGCGCTCGCCGGCTGCAAGGGCGGCGCCTTCGCCCACGTGCCCAGCCACCACTGAGTGAGGCGGAGCCCGGGCCGGCGCAGGCCGGCCCGGGTCCGTCCCGGGCTGGTCAGTCGGCGGTCGGCCGGCCCGGTGCACCTCCAAGAGGTTCACGTCTTTCGCGGGCGTCGGGTCCAGAGGACGGACTCGGCGCCCGCTGCCATGCGGTGAACCCCTCTCCTCATCTCTTCCGACAGGGGGTGCGTTTTTTGTATGCCCTTGTCGCTTTTGTCGTTAACTCAACGCGCGGCAAAGGCACGGTCACATGCTCGGCTCCGTCAGGCCGTTACCCTGGTCGCCAGCGCCATCACGAAAGATAAAGCCCGCATCAGCGAGCTGCCGCCCTGGTGCCGTCATTTGTCGAGACCCCGTGAGCGGCAGTGCGCCCAGCGGGTTTCTCGTTCACAGTCGACAGGGGTGACGTCATGGACGCGGGTGATCGCCCGGCACGGCTGACCGTAGGCGTGCTCGGTGCGGGCAAGGTGGGCTCGGCCCTCGGGGCCGCGCTGGCGCAGGCGGGCCATCAGGTGGTGGCCGCCAGCGGAGTGTCCGACAATTCGCAGCGGTGGGCCGCCGACCGGCTCGGTGTCACGCCGTCCCGGCCCGACCAGGTCGTGGCGGCGGCGCAGCTGATTCTGCTCACCGTTCCCGACGACGCGCTGCCCGACCTGGCTCACGGGCTGGCGTCCACGAAGGCCGACCTGCACGGCAAGCTGCTCGTGCACACCAGCGGGGCGTACGGGCTGTCCGTGCTCGACCCGGCGGCCGAGGCCGGCGCGCTGCCGCTCGCGCTGCACCCGGTGATGACCTTCACCGGTCGCGACGACGATCTCAACAAGCTCACCGGCATCTCCTACGGCGTGACCGCGCCCGACGTGCTGCGTCCCATCGCCGAGGCCCTGGTGATCGAGATGGGCGGCGAGCCGGTCTGGATCGCCGACGCCGACCGCCCGCTCTACCACGCGGCGCTCGCGGGAGCGGCCAACCACATGGTCACGCTCATCGCCGAGTCGTCTGACCTGCTCGGGCGCATCGGCGTCGACCACCCGGGCCGGATGCTGGGGCCGCTGCTCGGCGCCGCGCTCGACAACGTGCTGCGGCTCGGGATCGGTGGGCTCACCGGCCCGGTGGTGCGGGGCGACGCCGGCACCGTACGCAAGCACGTCGACGCGCTCATCCTGGCCGCTCCCGAGGCGGCCGACGCCTACATCGCGCTGGCCAGGCTCACGGCGGACCGGGCGCTCGCGGCGGGGCTGCTCAAGCCCGAGGAGGCGGAGCGGCTGCTCGACGCGCTGGGGGGCAACATATGGACTTAAAGGATGAGAGAGGGCCGGCATGGAGCTGATCGTCGCCAGGAATAGGGAAGATCTGGTCAAGGCCCGGGGTGGTGGCGAGGTGGCCCTCGTGCCGACCATGGGTGCGCTGCACGAGGGGCACCAGGCGCTGATCAGGCAGGCCCGCGCTCGGGCCGATCACGTTGTGGTCAGCATTTTCGTCAATCCTCTGCAATTTTCCCCTAATGACGATTTTTCGCGATATCCCCGTACATTCGAGGCGGATCTCGACGTGTGCCGTGCCGAGGGCGTCGACGTTGTGTTCCATCCGGCCGTCGAGGACATGTACGCGCCCGACCGCCAGGTGGGCGTCACCGCGGGCCGGATGGGCTCCATCGTCGAAGGGGCAGCCCGGCCCGGTCACTTCGACGGGGTGCTCACCGTGGTGCTCAAGCTGTTCAACGTGGTCCAGCCGGGGCTGGCGGTGTTCGGGCAGAAGGACGCCCAGCAGCTCGCCCTCATCCGCCGCATGGTCGCCGACCTCGACCTGCCGATCGAGATCCTCGACGTGCCCACCGTCCGCGAGCCCGACGGCCTGGCCCTGTCCAGCCGCAACCGGTTCCTGTCCGATGACGACCGGCGGGTGGCGCTGGCGCTCTCGCGGGCGCTCCGGGCGGGCGCGGCCGGGCTCACGCCGTCCAGGATCCGCGCCGAGGCGCGGGAGGTGCTCGACGCGGCGGGGCCGGAGCTCGACGTCGACTACCTGGTCCTCGTCGATCCGGCGACCTTCGCCGAGGTGGACGAGACGTACGACGGCATGGCCGTGCTCGCGGTGGCCGCCAGGGTCGGGACCACGCGCCTGATCGACAACGTCAGCGTGACGTTGAGCCGCGGCTGAGCGGGCACCCCGGGGCGAGCCCACGTCGGGGGACAGGTTATCGTCATGTTGACGAAATCGCCTCGCTGAGGAGACCCCATGAGTGCACCGGCGATCCCCCTCCGGTTGACCGCCCCGGCGCCCGGCTGGACCGTCGAGGCCGACGTGGTCGTCGTGGGCTCCGGCATCGCGGGCCTGACCGCGGCCCTGCGCTTCGCCGAGCTGGAGCCAAAGGCCAGGGTCCTGGTCGTCACCAAGGACGTGTTGTCGGCCGGCTCGACCCGGTGGGCCCAGGGCGGCATCGCCGCCGTGCTCGACCCTCACGACACCCCCGACGAGCACCTGAGCGACACGTTGCTCGCCGGGGTGGGGCTGTGCGACGTGGAGGCGGTGCGCACGCTGGTGAGCGAGGGGCCGGACGCGCTGCGGCGCCTCATGGCCAGGGGCGCGCGTTTCGACCGCGCCCCCGACGGCGAACTCCAGCTCACCAGGGAAGGCGGCCACCGCAGGCGCCGGATCGTGCACGCGGGCGGCGACGCCACCGGCGCGGAGGTGCAGCGGGCGCTCGTCGAGGCGGTCCGCGCAGGGTCGATCGAGGTGGTCGAGCACGCCCTGGTGCTCGACCTGCTCAAGGACGCCGAAGGCCGGGCCAGGGGCGTGACGCTGCACGTCATGGGCGAGGGCGCGCGCGACGGCGTGGGCGCGGTGCGCGCCAGGGCCGTGGTGCTGGCCACCGGCGGCATGGGCCAGGTCTACGCCGCCACGACCAACCCCTCCGTCTCCACCGGCGATGGGGTGGCGCTGGCGCTGCGGGCCGGGGCGGTGGTGCGCGACCTCGAGTTCGTGCAGTTCCACCCGACCGTCCTGTGGCTCGGCCCCCAATCGACCGGGCAACAGCCGCTGATCTCCGAGGCGGTCAGGGGTGAGGGCGCGTTCCTCGTCGACCACGACGGGGAACGGTTCATGCCGGGCGAGCACGAACTGGCCGACCTGGCTCCGCGCGACGTCGTGGCCAAGGCCATCATGCGCAGGATGCGGGAGACCGGGCGCGAGCACGTGTACCTCGACGGGCGGCACTTCGGCCGCGACACCTGGCGGACCCGCTTCCCCACGATCTACGCCGTCTGCCGCGAGCACGGCATCGACCCGGCCGCCGAACCGGTCCCCGTCGCCCCCGCCGCCCACTACGCCAGCGGCGGCGTCCGTACGGACCTGCGCGGGCGCACCTCCATCGAGGGTCTGTACGCGTGCGGCGAGGTGGCCTGCACCGGCGTGCACGGCGCGAACCGGCTGGCCTCCAACTCCCTGCTCGAAGGTCTCGTCTTCGCCGAGCGCATCGCCGAGGACATCCATCGTGTACGCCCCGAGCCGGGCGACCCGGTGGCGGGACAGGCGGCGCCCGGCCTGGTGGACCCGCGGACCAGGCCCAGGATCCAGGGCCACATGAGCATGGGGGCGAGCGTCCTGCGCAGCCGCGAGTCGCTGCTGGTCACGGCGAAGGCGCTGCGGGACGCCCGCTGGACGCCCGTCGCGGTGCCCGCGTGCACCGAGTCCTGGGAGGCCACCAACCTGCTGACCGTCGCCACGGTGCTCACCGGCGCGGCGACGGCCAGGCTCGAGACCCGCGGCTCGCACTGGCGGGAGGACCACGACAGCCGCGACGACGACGAATGGCTGGGTCACCTCGACGTGACCCTGACGGAGGAGGGGCCGCGCATGACGTACACACCACATGGGGAGGCCGGCTCGCGGCGGCTCGCCGACCGGGAGGCCGCGGCGGGCGAGCTGTCCGCGGCCGGGCTCGACCCGGCGGAGGTGGACGCGCTGATCGACCGGGCGCTGGAGGAGGACCTGGGGGAGGAGGGCGACGTGACGAGCCTGGCCACCATCCCGGCCGACCGTCGCGCGGTCGCCGACGTGGTGGCCCGCAAGTACGGCATCGTCGCGGGGCTGGCCGTGGCCGAGGCGGTGTTCGTCCGGCTGGGGGCGGTCCGGGCGGAGCGCGCGGTCAAGGACGGCGAGCGGGTGCGGGCGGGCGACGTGCTGATGACCGTAGAGGGGCCGGTCAGGGCGCTGCTGACGGCCGAGCGTACCGCGCTCAACCTGCTCACCCACCTGTCCGGGGTGGCGACGCTGACCGGCAGGTGGGTCGAGGCGGTCAGCGGCACTTCGGCGCGCGTGCGCGACAGCCGCAAGACGCTGCCGGGGCTGCGGGCGCTGGAGAAGTACGCCGTGCGCTGCGGCGGCGGCGTGAACCACCGGATGTCGTTGTCGGACGCGGCCCTGATCAAGGACAACCACGTGGTGGCGGCGGGAGGCGTGGCCGAGGCGTTCAGGGCGGTGCGGGAGCGTTTTCCCGACCTGCCGATCGAGGTGGAGGTCGACCGGCTGGACCAGTTGGAGGCCGTGCTCGACGAGGGGGCCGAGGAGATCCTGCTGGACAACTTCACGGTCGAGGACACCGCGCGTGCCGTACATATCGTGAAAAAGCGGGTGGGAAACAGGGTTGCCCTTGAAGCGAGCGGGGGATTGACCTTGGAATCGGCTCGTGATGTGGCCGACACTGGCGTGGACTACCTTGCGGTGGGAGCGCTTACGCACTCGGCGCCGGCCCTTGACATCGCACTGGATCTGCGGGGGTAATTGATGCTGCTCACGATCGACGTCGGCAACACCCATACGGTGCTGGGGCTGTTCGAGGGCGAGGACGTCATCGAGCACTGGCGGCTGGCCACCGACGCCCGCCGCACCGCCGACGAGATCGCGGTCGTGCTGCAGGGTCTGCTGACGCAGTCGCCGCTGCTCAAAGGGGCCGACATCGACGGCATCGCCATCTGCTCCACCGTGCCGAGCGTGCTCAACGAGATGCGCGAGATGTGCCGCCGCTACTACGGTGACGTGAATGCGGTGATCGTGGAGCCGGGCATCCGCACCGGCGTCCCCGTACGCATGGACAACCCCAAGGAGGTCGGCAGCGACCGCATCGTCAACGCGCTCGCGGCCATCGACCAGTACGGCGGCCCGTGCGTCATCGTCGACTTCGGCACCGCCACCTCGTTCGACGCGGTGTCGGCCAAGGGCGAATACGTCGGCGCGGTCACCGCGCCCGGCATCGAGATCTCCGTCGACGCCCTGGCCGCCGCCGGAGCGCAACTGCACAAGGTCGAGCTCGTACGCCCCCGCTCGGTGATCGCGAAGAACACGGTGGAGGCCCTGCAGGCGGGCATCATCTACGGCTTCGCCGGCCAGGTCGACGGCATCGTCGAGCGCATCGCCGCCGAGTTGGCCGACGACCCCGACGAGGTGACGGTCGTGGCCACCGGCGGGCACGCGGGGCTGGTCGTGGGCGAGTCACGCTCGATCGACGTGCACGAGCCGTGGCTGACCCTCATCGGGCTGCGGCTGATCTACCACCGTAACGCGGCCTGAGACCCGCGCGAGTCCCTGTGGTTCGCCGGATCCCCTACCCTTTGTTGGTGTGAGCGACGAACTTCCCGAGCAGATGCGCATCCGGAGGGAGAAGCTCGACCGCCTTCGCAGCGAGGGCGTCGACCCTTACCCGGTGAACTTCCCACGCACGGCCACCAACGCCGAGGTCAGGGAGAAATACCAGGGCCTGGAGCCCGACACCGCCACCGGTGACACGGTCTCGGTCGCGGGGCGCGTCATGCTCAACCGCGTGGGCGGCAAGCTCTGCTTCGCCACCCTCCGCGACGGCGGCGCCGACCTGCAGGTCATGATCTCGCTCGACAAGGTCGGCGAGGAGTCGTTGGCCCGCTGGAAGCGCGACGTCGACCTGGGCGACCACGTGGGCGTGACCGGCGAGGTCATCACCTCGCGCAGGGGTGAGCTGTCCGTTCTCGCCGACAGCTGGCAAATCACCAGCAAGTGCCTGCGGCCGCTGCCGGAGAAGCACGTCGGTCTCACCGACCCGGAGGCGCGGGTCCGCCAGCGCTACGTCGACCTGATCGTCAACGACGAGTCCAGGAAGATGGCCAGGGTCCGCAGCGCCACCGTGCGCGCGGTGCGCGACTTCTGGCACGAGGAGGGCTACCTCGAAGTCGAGACGCCGATGTTGCAGCCGATCCACGGCGGCGCCACGGCCCGGCCGTTCAAGACGCACATCAACGCGTACGACATGGAGCTCTATCTCCGCATCGCGATCGAGCTCTATCTCAAGCGGCTCGTGGTCGGCGGCATCGAGAAGGTTTTCGAGATCAACCGCAACTTCCGCAATGAAGGCGCCGACTCGACGCACAACCCCGAGTTCACCATGATCGAGGCCTACGGCACCTACCTCGACTACCACGACATGGCCGACCTCACCCAGCGGATGTACCAGAAGGCCGTGGTGGCCGCCCTGGACGGCACGGTGGTCGTGCACGACGGCGTCGAGGTCGACCTGGGCATCCCCGAGTGGCCGCGCATCACCCTCTACGGCGCGGTGTCGGAGGCCGTCGGCGAGGAGATCACGACCTCGACGTCGCTGGAAGAGCTGCGCAAGATCGCCGACCGGCGCGAGATCCCGTGGGACCCGAAGTGGGGTCCGGGCAAGCTCGTGCAGGAGCTGTTCGAGGCGCTCGTGGAGCACACGCTCATCCAGCCCACGTTCGTCATGGACTATCCGCTGGAGACCTCGCCGCTGGCCCGGCAGCACCGCGACGACCCGCTCGTGACCGAGAAGTGGGACCTCATCGGGTTCGGCACCGAGCTCGGCACCGCCTACTCCGAGCTCAACGACCCCATCGAGCAGCGCCGCCGCCTGGTCGAGCAGTCCCTGCTGGCCGCGGGCGGCGACCCGGAGGCCATGCAGCTCGACGAGGACTTTCTGCAGGCGCTCGAATACGCGATGCCGCCGACGGGCGGCATGGGCGCCGGCATCGACCGCATGATCATGGCCTTCACCGGCAGGAACATCCGGGAGACCATTCTGTTCCCCCTGGTGAAGCCAACCCACTGACCCTCGCAGGATCGAGCGCCCGGAGGCATGGTCTTCCGGGCGCTCACGTTCGTGCCGTGCGGCACGACGCGGGCCGTCGCCCCCGATCCGTACGGGCTTGTCAGCTCCGGGTCAAGACCGTGGCCGGGCGTACGGCGTGCTCCAGGAGCTTGTCCGCCGCTCCACGGCCACGAGGGCGGCGGCCACCGGCCGGGTCCGGAAATAACGGGTCGCCGCGTGCCGCAGCCCGTGGTGGAGAGCGGCTGCGCGTCGTATGGATCATGCAGAAACCCGCCGGCGGAGGGATCAAAAACCGGGCCGGTCGGCACCGGATCGAGCGTGACGGAAACGGCGGGCGCATGGTGCGTGGCGCGGCGGAACGTGCCGGCCCACGCGACCCGGCCATGTACGGCGAATCATGTCAACTGCGCTGGTCAAGGGCGGCGATTGTGTGCTTGACGACCTTTCCATGATGCGTTTACCGTCTGCGAGGAGCGGCTGTGGCCTGGCTAAGAGGGGTCCAGGCCTGCTGTTGGGGGGAGGGCTCCCGATGGAAGTGCTCACTGAAGGCGTTGAGCTGAGCCATGCGGATCTGGCGTTACTGGCGGAACTCGCCAGAGGAGTCACGGTTGATCGAGTGGGGAGACACCTGGACATCAGCGGCCGCACCGTACGCCGGAGGTTGCGCGGCATCTGCGACCGCATCGGCGTCGCCACCGCGATCGAGGCCGTGGCATGGGCGGCACGCCGCCAGCTGATCTAGCGGGCGCCCGCCGCCGGGCCAGGGGCTTTCAGTCGGCGATGCGCACCGCACCCGCGAACGGCCGCCGTTCGATCGACGCGATCCGCACCACATCACCCGTCCGAGGAGCGTGCACCATCATGCCGCCGCCGAGATAGATGCCCACGTGATGCAGGTCGCTGTAGAAGAACACCAGATCACCAGGGCGCATCTCGTCGCGTGAGATGTGCCGGCCGGCCGTCCACTGGTTGCCGGTGTAGTGCGGCAGCGAGATGCCCACCCGCTGATAGGCCGCCATCACCAGGCCGGAGCAGTCATAGGAGCCGGGACCCTCGGCGCCCCAGACGTACGGCTTGAGCTGCTGTGTGAGCGCCCACCGTGCCGCCTGCGCGGCCTTGCCGCTGCCGGCGATCGGCAGGTTGACGCGGGTGGCGCGCGTGCCGGGACGGCCGGCCTCGCCCAGCGCCCGCCTGAACAGGTTGCTCTCGACCTTGGCGACCAGCTTGCTGATCTTGCCGCGCTTGGCGTCGAGATCCTTGACGATCTTTTCGACCTCGGTGATGCGCGACTTGGCGCCCGCCCTGGCGCGCTCGGCGGCCTTCATGGCCTTGATGAGCTGGTTGAGCTCCTCGCCCTGCCGCTGCTCGATGGCGAACGTGGTCGCGGCGCTGTCGAGGAAGTTGTCGGGGTTCTCGGAGGAGGTGAACGCCAGCGCCCGGCTCAGCCCGCCCGTGATGTAGGCGTTCTGGGCGAGCAGGGCGGCCTTGGCGCGCTTGGCCGACAGGTCCGCCTCACTGGCCGCCAGCGTCTTACGCGCGGCCTCGGCGGCCTTCTTGGCCGTTTTCAGCTTCTCCCGCTGGCCGTTGAACTGCTCGGTGAGCGTCTCGATCTCGGTGTGCATCTTCTCGACCCGCGAGGCGAGGTCCTTGAGCGAGGGCTTGGGGTCGGCGAAGGCAGGGCCGGTGGGAACCGACAGCAGCAGCGCGGCGATTGTGAGACTTGCCACACCGAGGCGGTGGCGCGACCGGGGGCGTCGCGGAGGGCCGGCGTGCCTGCCCGGCGACTTCCTCCCACGGTCGAGCGTGCGCTTCACCAACCATGCTCCTCTCATAGACGCCTACCGGGTTAGCTGACGGGTTCGGGCCGGAGCAGCCCTACCGAAAAACTCGGATTCACCCCGTGATGGCGGTCGCCACCGGCGGGTCCCCGGCTTCCCTGAAGGGGAATTGAGCGTGCCTCCCCGCGCGCGACACGCGGGGATCATCGTCGCTGGACACTAATGCACTCCGGGTTCCTGCTCAACCAGAACTGCCAACTCTGTAGAGGTTTCGCAACCGAAGTGTCACAAGGGGATCTCGGTGGCAGTCGTGCCGGTGGGGACGTATGTGGTGCTTCCTCCCAGACGAGGCCCGGGCGCGACGTCGTGCTCGCTCGGCCACGAGTTGTAACAGGATGGGCGGAGACATGCGAGTTAGGTCCGAGCCGTAATGACATCTGTACTCTGGAGAGCCATGGAGCAGGTGGCCGAACTGACTGTGCCCGAGACCGCGGTGGTGGTCCGGCGTGCTCGCACGCCTGACGTGCGGGGGGTCAGGCGCCTGGTCGACGCCTATGCGGGCGCGGGCCCGCGGCTCCTGAAGAAGGCCACGGTGACGCTGTACGAAGACGTGCAGGAGTTCTGGGTGGCCGAGCGCGGCGGTCAGGTCGTCGGCTGCGGGGCGCTCCACGTGCTCTGGGAGGACCTCGCGGAGGTCCGCACGGTGGCCGTCGATCCCGAATGCCGAGGCATGGGGGTCGGCCACCGGATCGTCTCGGCGCTGATCCAGCAGGCAAAAGATCTTGGTCTGCAGCGTGTATTCTGTCTTACTTTTGAGGTCGACTTCTTCGCGAGGCACGGTTTCCGCCGCATCCAGGGCACACCAGTCTCCCCCGAGGTCTACGCCGAGCTGCTGGCCTCGTATGACGAGGGTGTAGCGGAGTTCCTCGACCTGGAACACGTCAAGCCGAACACCCTGGGCAACACCCGCATGCTGCTCCATCTGACGTCGGGTGACGCGGACCTTGACCACACGGAAAGGTGATTGTTGATACCTATGTCGATACGTTGGGCAGCACAGGCATGTGTCCTGACATGTGCCACGCGCGCACTCGAAGCGAGGTGACACGGTGAGCACCGGACAGCCGCCGTACCCACAGGACGAATCCGGCGAGAACTCTGCGCCTCCCCACTACGGCCAGCAGAACCCGGGCCGCCACCCCAGCGAGCCCGACCCCGACGTCACCGTGGTCGGCTACCGAGCGGACGACGCCTACGGCCAGCAGCCCCCCCACGGTCAGCAGCAGGGGTACGGCCAGCAACCCCAGTACGGTCAGCAGCAGGGCTACGGTCAGCAACCCCAATATGGCCAGCAGCAGGGCTACGGCCAGCAACCCCAATATGGCCAGCAGTCGCAGTCCCAGCCCGACTACGGCCAGCAGCAGGGCTACGGCCAGCAGGCTCCCTCTCAACCGGCCTACGGCCAGCAACCCCAGTACGGTCAGCAGCCGCAGTCCCAGCCCGACTACGGTCAGCAGCAGGGCTACGGCCAGCAGTCGCAGTCCGGCCAGCAGGGTTACGACCAGAACCAGTACGGTCAGCAGCCGCAGTCGGGCCAGCAGGGTTACGACCAGCAGGGCTACGGCCAGCAGCCGCAGTCGGGCCAGCAGGGCTACGGCCAGCAGGGTTACGACCAGCAGCAGTACGACCAGCAGCAGTACGGCCAGCAGCAGTACGGCCAGCAGCCGCAGTCGGGTCAGCAGGGTTACGACCAGCAGGGCTACGGCCAACAGCCGCAGTCGGGCCAGCAGGGTTACGACCAGCAGGGCTACGGCCAGCAACCCCAGTACGGTCAGCAGTCGCAGTCCCAGCCCGGCTACGGCCAGCAGCAGTACGGTCAGCAGGGTTACGGGCAGCAGGGCTACGGCCAGCAGTCCCAGCCCGGTTACGCCCAGCCCGGTTACGGCCAGCAGGGCGGCTACGACCAGCAGCAGTACGGCCAGGCCTACGGGCAGCCGCAGCAGGCCGGTTACGGCCAGGCCCCCTACGGCCAGCCGGGCTACGGCCCGGTCGGCGTGCAACCGCCGGGAGCCCCCGCCCCGCTGGCGGAGTGGTGGCAGCGTCTGGTGGCGCGGATCGTCGACGGTGTCCTGTTCGGCATCGTGATGGTCGTGCTGTCTCTTCTCCTCACGGCGCTCTTCCTGGTGAGCTACGACTCGACCAGCGGCGCCACCTCGGGGCTGTTCGGCTCGTTCGCGCTCAACATCGTGCTGGCGATCCTCCTGACCGCCGTCTACGTCGGTTACGACTTCCTCATGCACAAGATGAAGGGCCAGACGGTCGGCAAGATGATCATGGGGATCAAGGTCGTGCCGGTGGGGCAGATGATGCCTCCTGGCGGCCTGCCGGGCGACGCCGCCATCAAGCGGGCCGGCGTGACCTGGGGTGCCTACATCCTCTACTTCCTGCCGTTCGGCACCCTGCTGGCGGCCGTCGTCTGCGGCCTGAACGGCGCCTCGATGCTCTGGGACAAGCCGCTGCAGCAGACGTTCGCGGACAAGTTCGCGAACTCCGTGGTGGTCAAGATCAAGTAATCGCTCGAACCGCGAAACAGGGGCCGGCTTCCCGTCGGCCTCTGTTTTGTATGTGAGGGTAGGTGCGGAATGTAGGGCTCCTGAGCCGTCGAAGACGCGAGGTGAGGGTTATGGCCGGAACGCCGCCGTGGGCGGACGCGGTGCCCGCGGAATGGTGGGAACGGCTGGCCGCCCGGATCATTGAAGCACTCGTCTTCGGCATCCTTTATTACATTCTGTTCATTGCGCTATGGGCTGTCTTCCGGACTGTCGGCATGATGGACGCGTTCGGCGGCCGGCTGCCCGGAGTGTTCGCGTGGGCGCTCGCGGGGCTGTGTTATACGGGTTACGACTGGTGGGCGCATTGGCGGTACGGGCGTACGTTCGGTCAGGCGATCATGCGGATCCGCCTGTCGCCACCGGGTGTTCGGGCCCGTGCTCTGCTCAAACGTTCCCTGCTCTATCCGGGTCCGGTCATGCTGATGGGCATTCCGGTGGTCAATCTGGTGGCGGGAATGCTGCTGTTCGGGATCGGTATGCTCATCCTGATCGACAAGCCGCTGGAGCGCGGCCCGCATGACAGGCTCGCGGGAACGCACGTGGTTAAAGATCTTCGCTGAGGCATCCGTACCTGCACAGATGTCTTTTCGCAAAATTTTGGCATGATCCGGTAAGGAGCCTGGAGAGACTGGCATTAGGCTATGGGGCGTCCGGGTTGCCGGATGTAGGTCTCCCTGCGACACGCAGGGCATGTGTGTGCCGCTATGGTCGGGTGCGGGCGGTTGTCGCCTTGCGCACCATGAGGGGCCGCAGTGCTCCCCCAAGGGGCGCTCCGCGCGCTTAATGCGCCCCGAAACCCCGTCAGCCGTGGAGGCGAGGACGAATGGAAGCCCTTACAGACGTATTGTCAGCGCTCATCCCCCCGGTGGTGGTGGGCGGCGCCTTCGTCTTTGGCGTCGTGAAGTTGGTCCGGGCGGAGGCCGTCGGCGGCAGGCGAAACCGTGAGGATCAGCCCGAGGGCGAGAACTGATCGGCCAGTCAGCCGAATCCCCGTAGCGCTGAATTGTCTCCACGCCTTTCCGGGTATATGTTTGGGCTGGCGAATGAAACAATGCTCCGCGAAAGGATTGCGTAGATGGCCAAGCAGATCCAGGAGATTCTCATCGATGACCTCGATGGGGGCGAGGCCAATGAGACGGTCAGCTTCGCTATTGACGGCTCCTCCTATGAGATTGACCTCAGCGACCTTAACGCGAAGAAGCTGAGGGACGCGCTCACGCCTTTCGTGCAGCACGCGCGCAGGGCCGGTGCCGTCACCACGCGTCGGCGTGGCCGCGGCGGCAACCGCGCGATGAGCCGCGAGAAGAGCTCGGAGATCCGGCAGTGGGCCAAGGCCCACGGCCTGCCCGTCAGCGAGCGAGGCCGCATCGCCTCCACCGTCGTCGAGAAGTACGAGCAGGCTCACTAGGAGAGCCGGCTGCTCGACCATGCGCTTATGCCGTTCGCCTAGGACCCCGGCGACCGCCATAAGCGCATGATCGTGTCCGGGTCGTTCTGAATGGCGGAGCGGCCCGGATGATGATCGACTCGCCTGTCCATATGCGGGCGTTTTGGCCGCGGATCCGGCGCCCTCTCGGCGCCGTTTCCGCGGCCGGGCGCCCGCATATGCGACGGTGCCGCGCCTGGCGCGTCCGAATGCGCCGCGTGGCCATACCCCATTCAACGTACGCTTCTCGCCGCGAGGCGCCCGGATTGCCCGCGGGCCGCGTCATTCGCCTACCGTCACGGACAAGCGTCGCACTCATGGAACGCGCCATGACGGAAATCCGGGCGCCTAAAGACCGCCGACGATCTTCACGCGCTGTAGCCTTAACCGCGATCTCGACTCGCGCACGTGCCGGAAACCCCGTATGCCACGCGGGTGTGGGCATCGGCGCAAAACACCGCCGTACACGTTGCGTGGCCGTCGCGCCATAAGCGGCGCCGGGGAGATGTCGCGGCGCGGGGCATAACCCGCGGGCATGGGTGCGCCTCGCACAATCCGGCTTTCGCGAGCATGTGCCCACAATGCCGGGCCATCACGAAGTGTGGCGGGCACCGGAATGCCGCCGCCCGGCGACGGCGAGGATGAGCGCGAATGGCATGCCCGGCCGCGGTGCAGTGTCTCATGATGCGAGATGAGATCGGTAACCGAGCTGACCGGTTGACGTATTACTCTGTGTGCGGTGTGCGGCGTGTGTCCCGTTGTGCTCAGGGCGTAGCACGCGCGGTTGGCCAACCATTGCGTCGGGACATAGGATGATTGCGTAACAGATACGTACGCGGCATCTGGGATACGCGGGTGAACTGGCGCCCCAGCCGGCTTCGCCCCCGATGTCCGATGGCCGATCGTGGTGATCCGGATACGGTGCGGCAGCACATTTCAGCCGCTTCCGCGAAGCGTCCTAAACATCGTTCGCTTGCGGCGTATCGGGAACACGTCACCCCCGAACGGTAGTTGGATAGAGGGTGAACGCCCTGTTCCCGGGGAACGTGTCTGCTATAGAGCGTGTCAGCGGCAGTGGGCACGGTGCGCCGAGCCAGGGCTAGCATGCGGGATGACGGGACCGGATTTACCGGCCTGACTGACCGCTCTGTGAGGAGCGACGAGATGTTCGAGAGGTTCACCGACCGAGCGAGGCGTGTTGTCGTCTTGGCCCAAGAAGAGGCCAGGATGCTCAACCACAACTACATCGGCACTGAGCACATTCTTCTTGGTCTGATCCACGAAGGTGAGGGCGTAGCCGCCAAGGCTCTGGAGAGCCTCGGCATCAGCCTTGAGGGTGTGCGCCAGCAGGTCGAGGAGATCATCGGCCAGGGCCAGTCGGCTCCGTCGGGGCACATTCCGTTCACCCCGCGGGCCAAGAAGGTCCTCGAGCTGTCGCTCCGTGAGGCTTTGCAACTGGGTCACAACTACATCGGCACCGAGCACATCCTGCTCGGGCTCATCCGTGAGGGTGAGGGTGTGGCAGCCCAGGTGCTGGTCAAGCTTGGAGCTGATCTCAACCGTGTCAGGCAGCAGGTCATCCAGTTGCTCCACGGCTATCAGGGCAAGGAGCCGGCCGCCGCTGGTGGCCCGCAGGAGTCGGCCCCGTCGACGTCCCTGGTGCTCGACCAGTTCGGCCGCAACCTGACCCAGGCGGCCCGCGAGGGCAAGCTGGATCCGGTCATCGGCCGTGAGAAGGAGATCGAGCGGGTCATGCAGGTCCTCTCCAGGAGGACCAAGAACAACCCCGTTCTCATCGGCGAGCCCGGCGTCGGCAAGACCGCCGTCGTCGAAGGATTGTCGCAGAAGATCGTCAGGGGCGAGGTGCCCGAGACGCTGAAGGACAAGCAGCTCTACACGCTTGACCTCGGCGCCCTGGTCGCCGGCTCCCGCTACCGCGGTGACTTCGAAGAGCGCCTGAAGAAGGTGCTCAAGGAGATCCGCACCCGTGGCGACATCATCCTGTTCATCGACGAGCTGCACACGCTCGTGGGTGCGGGCGCCGCCGAGGGCGCGATCGACGCCGCCAGCATCCTCAAGCCGATGCTGGCCCGCGGCGAGCTGCAGACGATCGGCGCGACGACGCTCGACGAATACCGCAAATACCTCGAGAAGGACGCAGCGCTGGAGCGCCGGTTCCAGCCGATCCAGGTGGCCGAGCCCTCGCTCAGCCACACGATCGAGATCCTCAAGGGTCTGCGCGACCGCTACGAGGCGCACCACCGCGTGTCCATCACCGACGACGCGCTGGTGGCCGCCGCGCAGCTGGCCGACCGCTACATCAGCGACCGCTACCTTCCCGACAAGGCGATCGACCTCATCGACGAGGCCGGCTCCAGGATGCGCATCCGCAGGATGACCGCGCCGCCGGACCTGCGCGAATACGACGAGAAGATCGCCAACGTCCGCCGTGACAAGGAGTCCGCGATCGACGCGCAGGACTTCGAGAAGGCGGCCGCGCTGCGTGACCAGGAGAAGCAGCTCCAGCTCAAGCGCGAGCGGCGGGAGAAGGAGTGGAAGGCCGGCGACATGGATGTCGTGGCCGAGGTCACCCAGGAGCTCATCGCCGAGGTCCTGGCGACCGCCACCGGCATCCCGGTCTTCAAGCTGACCGAGGAGGAGTCCCAGCGCCTGCTCCGCATGGAGGACGAGCTCCACAAGCGGATCATCGGCCAGGACGACGCCATCAAGGGCCTGTCGCGCTCCATCCGGCGCACCCGCGCCGGGCTGAAGGACCCGCGGCGCCCCGGCGGCTCGTTCATCTTCGCCGGCCCTTCGGGCGTCGGTAAGACCGAGCTGTCCAAGGCCCTGGCGGAGTTCCTCTTCGGCGACGAAGACGCCCTGATCAGCCTGGACATGTCCGAGTTCATGGAGAAGCACACCGTCTCCAGGCTCTTCGGCTCGCCTCCCGGCTACGTCGGCTACGAAGAGGGCGGTCAGCTCACCGAGAAGGTGCGGCGCAAGCCGTTCTCCGTGGTCCTGTTCGACGAGATCGAGAAGGCCCACCCCGACATCTTCAACTCGCTGCTGCAGATCCTGGAGGACGGTCGCCTGACCGACGCCCAGGGCCGCGTGGTCGACTTCAAGAACACGGTCATCATCATGACCACCAACCTCGGCACCCGTGACATCTCCAAGGGCATCGGGGTCGGGTTCGCGAAGTCGAACGACGCCGACTCCAACTACGACCGGATGAAGTCCAAGGTGCAGGAAGAGCTCAAGCAGCACTTCCGGCCCGAGTTCCTCAACCGTGTCGACGACATCGTGGTCTTCCACCAGCTGACACCCAACGAGATCATCAAGATCGTGGATCTGATGCTCAACCAGGTCGACGCCAGGCTGAAGGACCGCGACATGGGGCTCGACGTCTCGCCCGAGGCCAAGAAGCTGCTGGCCGACCGCGGCTACGACCCGGTCATGGGCGCCCGTCCGCTGCGGCGTACGATCCAGCGCGAGCTGGAGGACTCCCTGTCCGAGAAGATCCTTTACGGCGAGCTCCGTCCGGGGCAGGTCGTCAAGGTGACCACCGAAGGCGAGGGCGACGACGCCAAGTTCGTCTTCAAGGGGGAGTCCGCCTCGACGGTGCCCGACTCGGCCGCCGCGATCGCAGCGCCAATCCAGCGCTGACATCCCGGTCTCGCGAAGCCCCCGCGTGGAGCGTCATCCACGCGGGGGCTTTCGCATGGGCCGGCGACGCCGCGGAGCTGTGCGAGCGGATGTGCCTGTCGGTGCACCGCCAGGCACCGGCGGGGTGCTGGTCGCCGGACTCCTCGCCCGGTAGCCCCCAGGTGCCCTGCGCGGACATCGCCTTCGTCACGCTGGAGCGCAAGGGCCCGTGGCTGATGGCCCATGTGGTCGCCGAACGGGCCGAGCCCGGGCGAGGAGTCCGGCTACACCGTCGTCATTCCGGGCACTCCCGGGGGCCGATGCTCTGCCCCGCGCCGAGGACGGTGACCTGGGTGGGGTTCTCCGGCGCCAGGGCGGCGGCCGTGCACACGATCTGGTCGACGGCCAGTGCGGACAGTTCGCCGGCTGGAGTGGACAGGGTCACCACCAGGTGGCCGTCCGGCTTGACGGTCACCGAGAACGGGCCGGCTCCGCCCGGGACGTCGGTGGTGAACCCGCGCGCCTGTTCCTTTCTGGTGGGTCCGGCTGCCAGCAGCGCGAGCGTGTCGGCTTTGAACAGGGAACGATGACGGGGCCGGGGCCGCGTCACCGCGTCGAGCCGGCCGTTCTTGACCAGGTAGAGGGTGATCGTCGCGGTGGGTGCGACGCCTCCGCTCGGCGGGTCGCCGGCCGGGATGACGTCGCTGGGCCGCACGCCGCAGCCGGCCACGGCGACGAACGACACGAGGCCCGCGGCGAGCACGCGGCAGGCGAGCCAGGCCTTCACTCGGAGCCTCCGTTCGGATCGGGTGGCCGGCGTGGCAGCCGCAGCGTGAAGACGGCGCCGCCGTCCGGGGCGTTGGTGACGGTGAGGTCGCCTCGGTGCAGGCGGGCGTTCTCCCGTGCGATGGCCAGGCCGAGGCCGCTGCCCTCGGATCTGGCCCTCGCCGCGCTGGCCTTGTAGAAGCGGTCGAACACGTGCGGCAACACCGCTTCGTCCAGCCCCGGTCCGTGGTCGCGGACCTCGACAGCGATCCAATCCTGGTCGGCGCGGAGCCGTACCGACACCGGTGGCTCGCCGTGCCGCAGGGCGTTGCCGACCAGGTTCGCGAGGATGACGTCCACCCGGCGCGGGTCCAGCCGCGCCGTCACCTCGGAGGCGAGTTCGGTGTGCACCCGCTCCGGCCAGCCCCGGGTACGCAGGGTCGCGCGCACCAGCTCGGCCACATCGACCTCGTTCAGCGCGAGGGCCGCGACGCCGGAGTCGAACCTGCTGATCTCGATGAGGTCGTTCACCAGCCCGGTGAGGTTGAGCGTCTCCTGGCTGACCAGTCTGGCGGCCCTGCCGGCGGGCTCGGGCAGCCCGTCCGCCTCCTCGTCGAGGATGTCGGCGACCGCGGCGAGCGCGGCCAGCGGGGTGCGCAGCTCGTGGGAAACGTCGGCCACGAACCGGCGGGCGTCGGCCTCCATCTCGCGCAGCTGCATGACGTGCCGTTCCAGCTCCGCCGCGGTGTTGTTGAACGTGCGCGCCACGTCGGCCAGCTCATCGGAACCGCGCATCTCGATCCTGACCCGCAGCTCGCCCTCGCCCAGCAGGCGTGCCGCCCGACCGAGCTCGCGCACCGGCCGCAGCACGCCACGGGTGGCCAGCAGTGCCAGGACGACCGCGAACGCCAGCGCCGCCCCGCCGGTGAGCCAGGCGCGTGCGGCGAGCTCGTTGATGCTGCGCTGTTCGGAAAGCAGGCTGCGAACGGTGTAGACCTCGATGCCGGACACCCGCGGTGCCTGGCCCCGTTCGGCGATCAGCAACGGCGCGCCGATGACCAGGAAGGGGGCGCCGTGCCACTCCACGCGTTGCCACGCCATGACGCCGGCGGCCACGGTAAGCCGTAGCTTCGGGGGAATGTCACCGGCGTCCAGGGGCGGCGCGTTCGGTAGCCCGCCCGGCTGCCACTGCACCCCGTGGTAGACGGCGATCGTGTGGGTGTCCTCGTCGATCATGCTGCGGGCGATCCCGCCGAGCTCGGCGGGGCCCGGCGTCGCGGTGGGCAGGGGGAAGAGCGCCTCCAGACGGCTCCTCATCGTGTTCACCGCGGCATCCTGGGTTCTCTCCAGGATGGCGTTGCGAGCCTCGACGTACATCCCGCCGGCCACCGCCGCCGCGGTGACCACACACAGCAGCGCGAACGCGGACAACAACCGGGTACGCAGCCCCGGACTCGGCCGAAGTGCCACCGGCGGCTCACACCGGTCCGAAACGGTAGCCGAACCCGCGCACCGTCTGCACGTAGACAGGCGCCGCCGAGTCGTCCTCGATCTTCGCGCGCAGCCGCTGCACGCACGCGTCCACCAGACGCGAGTCGCCGAAATACCCGTGCTCCCACACCGACTCCAGCAACTGCTGGCGGCTGTGCACCCGGCCCGGCGTGCCGGAGAGTTCGAGCAGGAGGCGCAGCTCCGTCGGGGCGAGGCCGACCGGCACGCCGCGGTGGGTGACCACCAGCCCGGCCCGATCGATGGTCAGGTCCCCGTGCCGCTCCAGCTCCGCCTGGTCCCGGCCGATCCGCCGCAGCACCGCGCGGATGCGGGCCTCGAGCACTCTGGGCTGCACCGGCTTGACCACGTAGTCGTCGGCGCCCGCCTCCAGCCCGGCCACCACGTCGATGTCGTCGCCCCGCGCGGTCAGCATGATGATCGGGACGTTCCCGGCGGCCCGCATGCGCCGGCAGACCTCGAACCCGTCGATGCCCGGCAACATCAGATCGAGCACGACGACGTCGGGAAGGTCCATGCGCAGCCGGTCCAGCCCCTGCTCGCCGGACTCCACCGCGCGCACCCGGTGCCCGTGCCGGGTCAGGGCCAGCTCAAGTCCCTCCCGCACGGCCAGGTCATCCTCGATCAACAACACTCGCGACACGCCGCCGAGTTTCACCGCACGCTCCGTAGCTCGCCCGCCGGTCAATCCCATCCACTGTCGGCCGGTCGTGTCCCCGCCTCGTCCGCGCCGTGTCATGGTCGTGTCACGGTCACACCGACGGTGGCCGCCGTCGGGAAACGGTGACAGGCGGCGGACAACGCACGCATATTCGGCGCCAAGCGTAGTCGCCATGAACGAACCACGCACCATCCCACCTCGGCCCCGCGACCGGCTGTTCGCCGCGGTCACGCTGGTGCTCGCCGTTCTGCTGCTGCCCGCGGCGTTCGTCCGCCGTCCCGGCCGCGCTCGCGAACTGGCGTGCACGTGGGCGTTACGGATGCGCTTCCCGGCCGAGGACCTCACCGGGCTCACCGACGGCACCCTGGCGGCGTTCACCGCGGCCCGTACCGAGGCGCTCTGGTGTCACGGCCAGTTGCTCGGCCTCACCTCGGGCTACCGCGATCCCCTCGTCCAGCAGCACATGTTCGACGAGGAGGTGCGCCGGTCCGGCTCCCCGGCCTCGGCACGCATGCTCGTGCTGCCGGCGGCGGAGTCCAGCCACGTCAAGGGCATCGCGCTGGACGTGCGCCCCCACGAAGGCGCGCGCTGGCTGGAGGAACACGGCGCCCGCTACGACCTCTACCGCATCTACGACAACGAGTGGTGGCACTTCGAGTACCGCTCGGACCGCGGCGGCACACCACCACCCCGCCGGCCCCATCCCGGCCTGGGCTGACGGGGACCAGCCGTGGCCCACCGGGGTGCGGCGCGGGGACGTTGACGGGTTCGCGCCCGCTAAGGGCGTTCGGAGAAGGGGCAAGAAATATGTCATCGGGACTGCTGGGGCGGCGCCTGCATGCCGCGCGGGAGACGGCGTTCGTGGGGCGTGAGGAAGAGCTCGCGGCTTTCCAGGCGGCATTGTACGGCGGCGGCTGCAACGTCCTGTACGTGCACGGTCCCGGCGGAATCGGCAAGTCGGCCTTGTTGCGGCGGTTCGCCGGCGAGGCCGCGGCGGCGGGGCGGCCGGTGTCCCTGGTGGACGGGCTCATGCCGGCTCCGGCGGGCTCCGAGGCTGAGCCGGTGCTTCGTGATGCGGACGCGGTGTTGCTGGTCGACAACGTCGAACGTGTGCGGGGCTGGGAGGAGTGGCTGCTTGAGCGGTTCCTGCCGCGGGTGCCCATGGGGGCGCTGGTGGTGATCGCGGGGCGATGTCCGCCGG
>NZ_JAAAHR010000076.1:0-39603 GCF_009908215.1 Nonomuraea sp. K271
CCGTGGCGCTGGTCGTGGTCGTGGTGCGCTACGGCGCCTGACAAGGCTCCCCCGCGAGGACGACCATGCCGGCCCCGCGACGCCCTGGGTGGTCGGCGGCCGAGCCCTCAGGGCCGCCGTGTTGCTGCGGCAACCGTGACCGCGTCGAGACCTACGCGGCGGCATGGGCGGGCGATCGGGCGGCGGTCAGGGGCGGAGGAGGGTTTTGCCGGTGACGGCGCGCGCTTCGATGGCGGCGTGCGCCTCGGCTGCCGACTCCAGCGGGAACGTCGCGCCGATGACAGGCCGCAGGCGACCGGTCGCGGCCAGGTCGAGTGCCTGCCGGGACAGCTCGCGCAGGTCCGTCGCGGGCCAGGCGACCGCTGTCACGCGCGGGTCGGGCGTCGTCATCGGGCCGCCCGCCATGCCGTACACGCTGAGCCTGCCGCCGTCCTTGAGCAGTCCCTGCGCGGCCGTCCCGATCTCGCCGCCGACGCCGTCGAAGACCACGTCCAGCCCGCCGGTGGCCGTGCGGACCAGCCGCGCCCAGTCGGGGTCGGTGTAGTCGACGGTCAGTTCGGCGCCCAGGCCGGCGGCGAGGTCGCGCTTGGCGGCGCTGCTCGCGGCGCCGACGACGCGGGCCCCCGCGTCGCGGGCGAGCTGCACGAGCAGGCTGCCCACGCCGCCGCCCGCGGCCTCCACCAGCACCCATTCGCCGGGCCTGGGCGCGGCGGCGGTCGCCAGGCCGACGGCGGTGCGCCCGTCGGCGAGCAGCGCCACCGCCGCCTCGGGCGACAGGTTCTCCGGCAGGGTGATGAGGTCATCGGCGCCGGCCACCGCCAGCTCGGCGTAACCCCCGTAGCCGCCCAGCGTGCTCACGACCCGAGTGCCGGCCAGCGCGGGGTCGACGCCCTCTCCGGTGGAGAGCACGGCGCCCGCCACGCCGTTGCCCAGGATCGCGGGCAGTTCGGCAGGCCACGGTCCGCGTCCGGCGCGTACCTGTGTCTCCACGAACGTGATGCCCGCCACCATGACCTCGATCAGCACCTGCCCGGGCCCGGGGACCGGGTCGGGCACCTTCTCCAGGACCAGCGCCTCCGGCCCGCCGCACTCCCGTACCACCACCGCGCGCATGCCACAACCTTCCCTATCGGAGCATTTCACTGCGTCCAGTGTAACGGAGCGCTGCGCTCCGCAATATTCTGGACCCCATGAACAGACGCGGCCGGCAGGCCGAGGCGGCACGCAACGACCTGCGCCTGTTGCGGGCCGCGCACGAGGTGTTCACGACGCAGGGCTTCGACGCGCCCGTCTCGGCCATCGCCAAGGCGGCGGGCGTGGGCATGGGCAGCCTCTACCGCCGCTACCGCACCAAGGAGGAGCTGCTCCAGCGCCTGTGCCTGATCGCTATGGAGCGTGCCGTGGCGGCGGCCCAGGACGGGCTGGCCGAGACAGATCCGTGGGACGGCCTGGTCCTGTACATACGCACGTGCGTGGAGTTCCGTTCCGGAGCGCTGGCCCCCATCGCGGGCACCATCGAGGTGACCGCCGAGATGTGGCGGTTGGCCAGGCTGGCGGAGGAGACCGCCGACCGGCTCGTCACCAGGGCGCATGAGGCGGGCGTCCTCAGGAGCGACGTGACGGCGCTGGACATCTCGCTGCTCATGGAGCAGTTCAGCCGCCCGGCTCCCGGCCCGCCCGACGAGGAGCACCGCAAGGTCAGGGAACGCCTGCTGACTGTCGCCCTCGACGGCCTGCGCGCGCCCGGCGCCACCCGGCTGCCAGGGAACCCACCGAGCGTCGAGTGGTACGAAGGACGATGGGGCAAGGCGCCGTAGGTCTACGGTGGGGTGCGTGTCGTTCAACGAACTGCTCCGTGACCTCGATGTCAGCGCCAGCGTCCAGGCCGCGGGCATCAGGCGCGGCTACGGCGGGCCGCCCGCCCGCCAGGTGAGCGTCAGGTCGGGCATGGCGCGCCTGCGCTGCGCCTCGCTGCTCAAGCCCCTGTACGCGTGGGTGAGCGCGGACCACGTCGTCGACGCCGAGCGGTGGCGCCGCCACGCCGAGCCCGCCGTCGTCATCTCGTCGAACGCCGACACGCTCAGCCTGTGGCTGGCCATCGGCCCCGGCGTCATCCTCGATGACATCCGCCGGCGCACGGGCGTGGCCTGGTCCCCGCCGAACGGCGACCCGTCCAGGTTCGGCTCGGTCGAGGTGGCCGCCGACGAGGTCGCGACCGCGTACGCGGTGCTCGCCCAGGCCGGCGCGGCGGGCGATCCGGCCGCGGCCACCGTCATGGAGTGGATGCGGCAGGTCGAGGGACCGCAGACGTTCGGCGCGCGCGAGGCGGCGCGCTCGCCGGAAGCGGCGGTCAAGTGCGGCTGGTACGGCGCCCCCGACGAGACCTGCCTGCGCACGCACGCCGTGACCGTCCCGCCCAGGGGCGGCACGCGCACCACTGTGGCCGTGGCGCTGACGGCGCTGCCCTACACCGGCCCGCGTGAACGCGCGGTCTACCAGGAACAGGTCAACGAGGGGCTGTCAGTGGAGGCCGAGCACGAGAAGGTGTCCGGGGCGCTGTTGCGCGGGCTGCTGGCGGCGACGCTCGCGGAACTGGGCCACTCGCCGGGGGGCGACGCGTGAGGTTCACGGTGCTGGGCGGGTGCGGCGCCTGGCCGGCGGCGGGTCAGGCGTGCAGCGGCTACGTCGTCGAGGAGGAGGGCTTCCTGGTCTACGTCGACCCCGGCTACGCCACGCTGCCCCGGCTGCTGGAGCGGTGGCCGGCCGGCGAGGTCGACGCGGTGATCGTCACCCACGGCCACCCCGACCACTGCGCCGACCTCAACCCGTTGCTGCGCGCCCGCGCGCTCGCCGGCCGGCCCGCTCCTCCGCTGCCCGTCCACGCTCCGCCGGGCGCGCTCGACCTCGTCCTGGCGCTGGACCGGCGCATGCTGGCCGGTAGCTTCGTGGCGCACGACCTGGCGCCCGGAGTTCCGCAGAAGCTCGGGCCGTTCCGTCTCGACGCGTTCGACCTGCCGCACCACGTGCCCAACGCGGGGCTGCGGCTGAGCGCCGGGGACCTGGTGATCGCCTACACCGGCGACACGGGCCCGTCCGGCTCGTTGGTGGCATTGGCGAGGGACGCGGACCTGCTCGTGGCAGAAGCGACCTATCCGGAACGGGTGCCAGAGGAGGACGCGCCTTACCTGTCCAGCGCTCTCGACGCGGGCCGCACCGCGGCGTCGGCCGGCGCGGCCCGGCTGCTGCTCACCCACCTGTGGCCGGACACCCCGCCCGAGCTCGCCCTTGAGGCGGCCGCCACGTCGTACGACGGCCCGCTCGCACTCGCGTCCGCGGGCGTCACCGTGGATCTGCCGTGAGCGCCGCCACGACCCCGGCCAGCAGGGGAGGCTCGACCCCCTCAGGCAGCTCCTCGGCCCACGCATAGCCGCGGAAGACGTGCTGCTCCTCCTCCGTCAGCTCCTTCGGGACCACCTCGGGACGGACCTCGTCGAACACCGCGAGGAAGAAAGGCTCCGTCTTGACGTACCGTACGCCGAGCCATGTGAAGTCCCGTCCGACCTCGACACATCTGCCGCCCACGGCCGAGCCCGGCAGCCCGGTCTCCTCGGTCAGCTCGCGCCTGGCCGCCTCCAGCGCCGTCTCGCCGGGATCGATACCGCCGCCTGGGGGCTCCCAGACGTCCGTCCGGCCGACCGGGTCGTACCAGTGCATGAGCAGGACCCGGCCGTCACGGTCGAGACAGACGACGCGCGCCGCGGGGCGGTCACTGGTGTCCTCGGTGTTCATCCGGGACGAGACTATACAAGGCGTCCCGCGGCCCGTCGGGGTAGGGCACGAAGTACGTCTGGTCGCGCAGGTACCCGGCGAGCCGCCGTCTGAGTCGCCGTTCGAGCCGCCCGCGCCGCCACTGGGTAACGCGGCCGTCCACGCCGGTCTCCCGGCCGTCCGGCTGGGCACCCACTCGACGTACGGTCCGAGCATGCCACTCAGGAGACGATCACTCACGGGAAGGCGAGTGACCGCCACGCGAGGCCGTACTCCGGGCATGTTCACAGTTGAGCCCGGCGGCGCCTGGCCGGGCAACCAACCGCGGGAAGATCAGTGCCGGTCTTCGTCATGGGCGGCGCCTCACCGCTTCATCGCCCCGTCCGCGATCGCGTCGGCCGCGTCGCCGATGGACACGCCCACGATCTCCAGCCGGCGCACCAGTTCCCGCTGTTTCATCGCGTCCGCGGTCAGCTCTCCCGAGAAGATCCGCGAGATCTCGTACTGGTACATGCGCCGGATGGCCCCGCCCGCCTTCTTCGCCTCCAACGCGTCCTGCACCACCGCGGAGGGCCGGGAGGCGAGGTCGCGGACGGAGTTCTCCAGGGCGTCGATGCCGACGATGACCTGGTCGAGCAGCGGGGTGAAACGGATCTGGTCGGGCACCCGGTAGAGATGCGACTCGCGGACGAAGTCCCGCAACGAGTCGAGCACGTCGTCGATCGACCGTGACAGCCTGAACAGGTCCTCCCGGTCGATGGGCGTGACCAGGGCGGTCTTGAGCTCGTCAACGAGCCGGGCGCGTTCCTCGTCGCCGAGGTGCTCGATCGCGCGCATCTGCTCGTGCGCGCCCGTCCTGCCCACCTCTCCGCCGATCATGGCCATGGCCAGCCAGGCGCCCTCCTTGGTGGCCTCCAGCTGGCCGAGCAGCGCCTCGGTCAGCGCGCTGTCCATCCGGCCGGTCATGAGGTCGCGGATCCGCCGCAGCCGCCTCACCGCCCGGCCGCCTTCCATGCGCAACCGCGCTCCACCGTTCGCCCTCCCTTTCATGACAGTTCCACGCTCGCGATCCCCTTTACCATCGACGCCAGCACCCAGCCGAGCAGCCCGCTCGCCGGCAGGGTCAGCAACCAGGCAACAACGATCTTGACGGCGGCGTACCAGCGGACCCGGCCGCCGCCCTGGGCGACGCCCGCGCCGATGAGCCCGCCGGCGATGGCCTGGGTCATGCTCACCGGCATGCCGGCCGCCGCGGAGGCGACCACCGCCGTGCCCGCGGCCAGCTCGGCCACAACTCCGTGCGGGGGCCGGGAGGCGATGATCTCGCGGCCGAGCGTACGGCCCGCCTTGGGCAGGCCGTACAGGGCGCCGAGACCGAACAGGAGTGCCACCAGCGACGTGTACGCCAGGGGCGCATCCGAGAAGCCCAGCGCGATCATGAACACGGCCAGCATCTTCTGCCCGTCGTTGGCCGCGTACGCGAGGGTCTGCAGCAGGAACCCCGCCCAGTGCCAGCGCGGCAGCCCGCGAGCCGTGGTCACCGAGACCAGGGCCCTGATGAGCGCCCAGGCCAGCAGCCCTCCGACGAGCGGGGCCGCCAGCCCGAACGCCAGCACCAGGCCCACCGATCCGGCCGAGACCGGCAGCCCCCAGCCCAGCCCCGCGCCGGTAAGACCGCCCACGATGGCGAGCGTGAGGCTGGTCGGCCGACCCTTCGCGCTGAGCACCGTCACCACGACCAGCGACGAGACCACCGCGCACGTCGTCGCGAGCCGCCCGCCAGGCTCGTCGAAGGTGGCCAGCCTGGTCACGAAGGTCAGCGCCACCTGGTTCGTGAGCAGCGGGACCAGCGCCACCATCAGCACCAGCACCAGCACGCCGGTCGCCGGGCGGACCGTGGGCAGTTTGAGCCCCGTCGCCAGAACGGCGCCGCCGTCGTTGACCCCGGAGACGACGGCGAACAGACCCGCGACCACGATCAGCACGACGGCGTCCAACGGCAAGCGCTCCATCCCGGCCCGCCCTGCCAGGGCGGGGCCCGCTCGATCCACTCACGGCACTCATGGCGGAAAGACGACTGCCCCGTGACCCCCGCATACAGTCTTTCCTCGATGAACATGAACTACCCGTGTTCGTGTGGAAGTTGGGTGAAGCTCCAGGTATCAGGGTGTTCGCCTGGCTGAGGTCCGTGAGGTCAACCCCTGCTCAACCGCTGGTGACCGGACACTTCGCCACTCCCGACCGCACACTCCGAACCCGGTCACGTAGGTACTCTCGGGCGTGGTCGCCCCGGTTGTACGCTGCCCACACCGGCCGCAAGGCGCCCGCAGACCCCACGCCCCGCGGAGGTGAAGGCATGACCGATCCCGCCGAGTACGCCGAGTACATTGTCACGTTGTCGTGTCCCGACCGGCCCGGTGTGGTGGCCGCCGTCTCCGGCCTGCTGGCCGCGCGCGGCTGCACCATCATCGAGAGCCAGCAGTTCGGCGACAGGGCCGCGCGGCGGTTCTTCATGCGCGTGCAGTTCGCCGGGCCGCTGGGGGAGGACGAGATCACCAGCGCCTTCGCCGCGCTCGCGCCCGACTTCGCCATGGAGTTCAGGCTGCGCGACGTGGCCAGGAGGCCGCGGGTGCTGATCATGGTCAGCAGATTCGACCACTGTCTGAACGACCTGCTCTACCGGGTGCGGGCCAAGTCGCTCGACATCGAGATCGTCGCGGTGGCCTCCAACCATCCCGACCTGCGCCCCCTGACGCAGGCGCACGGCATCGACTATCACCACCTGCCGATCACGCCCGAGACCAGGGCCAGGCAGGAGGCCGAGGTGCTGGCGCTGGTCGAGCACTATCAGGTCGACCTGGTGGTGCTGGCCCGCTATATGCAGGTGCTGTCGGAGGAGCTGTGCGAGAAGCTCGCGGGCCGGGCCATCAACATTCACCACTCGTTCCTGCCGTCGTTCAAGGGCGCCAGGCCCTACCGCCAGGCGCACGAACGCGGGGTCAAGCTGATCGGGGCCACCGCCCACTACGTGACCTCCGACCTCGACGAAGGGCCGATCATCGAGCAGGAGGTGGCCCGGGTCAACCACAGCCACTCGCCCGAGGACCTCGCGGCCATCGGGCGTGACGTGGAGTGCGTGGCGCTGGCCAGGGCGGTCACGTGGCACGCCGAGCAGCGCGTGCTGCTCGACGGGCACAAGACCGTCGTCTTCCCCCGCTGAGCGCTCCTAGAACTCGCCGATGGCGCCGACGAGCAGCGGGCCCGCCAGCAGGCCGGCGGTGAACTCCACCCCGGTGATGCGGGCCGCCAGGAGGAACGCGCGGGCCAGGCCGTTGGCCGACATGTCGTGCCACTGGGCCTCCCAGCCGTCGGCGGCCTCCTCGGGAGTCAGCCCCACCTCGCGCATCAGGGCGTCGAGCCGGTGGAGGTCGCTGCCGTGCCGCTCGCTCGGCATGATCGGCCTGAAGGTGGTGACGACGGCGCCGTCGACGGCGTAGGAGAAGTCGTCCTCGGCGTAGTCGTGCCGCGAGACGACCACCACCTCGCAGCCCTTCGACAGCGGCGTCAGCGCCTCCGTCAGGGCCGCCGTCCAGCCCCACAACTCGATCGCCACACACCACTCGCCCGCCTGGACCACGCCGACGTGGCCGCCGCCGTCACCGCCGTCGGTCTCCTCGACGAACGCGAGGACCTGTTCGCCCAGCTCGTCGAAGCTCGTCTCCCGGCCGGCGGGCCCGGCAGGGTCGAAGCGGCGCAGCACCTCGGCGGGGCCGAGCCCCCGGAAGAAGGACACGCAGAAGATGTCGCCCAGGGGGTTGGCCGGGTCGCCGTCGGCGGCCTGGAGCCAGCGGTAGGGGGCGAGCGGATCGTTGGTCATGCCCCGGATCGTGGCAGGCGCCACCGACAGAACCTGTCAGGGCCGGTAGGTACCGAAGTACCAGGTGTTGCCCTCCGGGTCCGTGCAGGCGTACTCGCGCGACCCGTACGGCTGGTTCACCAGATCCATGGTGATCCCGGCCCCGGCGGCCTTCGCCCGGTCATGATGGGCGTCGACGTCGTCCGTCGCGACGTAGATGCCCGGCCCGCCGGGCCGGCCTTGGCCGATCATGATGATGTCGTCCCCGACGAGCAACTCGGCGTGGGCGACGGCGCCCTCGTCGTTCTTGGCCACCTCGTGCACCCCGAACCCGAACGCGGAGATCAGGAAGTCGAGCGCGGCCTGGCAGTCGTGGTATCTGGCCTGTGCGTAGACGGTTCTGCTCATACGTCCAAGGGTGCCCGCTGCGCGGACCCGGGTCTTGGACAAATCTGACCGGGCGTCGTGCCGCCCAGGACCCGGAACTCCCTGTTCATGTGGGCCTGGTCGTAGAAGCCGCACTCCGCCGCCACCTGCGCGATGGAACAGCCCGATCGCAGGAGCCGCGCCGCCCTGCCGAACCTGATCACCCGCGCGGCCGTCTTCGGCGTGAGGCCGATCTGGTCGTGGAAGCGGGCGACGAGATGGTGATGGCTCCAGCCGAGCGACTCGGCCAGCGACGACACGCTCAGGCCGCCGCCCGACTCCAGCAGCCTGGCCCACGCCCACGGCAGCTCAGGACCCAGCTCAGGGCCGGACAGGATGCGCTCGCACAGCAGCCGGTCGGTCAGCGCCAGCCGGTCGTGCCAGGACGGCGTCTCGGCCAGCCTGCTCACCGTCGTGTCACCCCACGCCCCGAGCACGTCGCCGACCGGCACCACCCGGTTGGTCAACTGCCGCATCGGCAGCCCGTGGAGTCGGCGTGCCCCGAACGGCGTGAGGAACACCTCCACGCCCTCCGCCGGACCCGTCGTGCGCGTGACGGTGAAGCGGTCGCCGAGCCCGCCCGTGAACGCCGAGAACCGCTGCCCCTGGACCTCCATCGGCGTGCCGAAGCCCAGGATCAGCACGGCCCCCGGCATCGCCACCTCACGTCTGGTCACCGGCTCGGCGTAGCGCTCGCTGTAGGCGCACAGGCGCGTCACGTAGGGGCGCAGAAGGGCGCTGGGGGCGGTCTCGACCATGGCCACCCCCAGCGCGCTCATGGTGTCGAGGCTATAGGCCGGTGTGCCGTGCCAGGAACGTGAGCGAGTCGGCCGACAGGTCGACCGTCCTGCTCACCGAGCGGGCGCCGTGGCCCACCTCCGTCTCGTTGCGCAACAGCACGGGACGCTCGCTCGTCGTGGAGTGCTGCAGCGCCGCGCACATCTTCCAGGCGTGCATCGGGTGCACGCGGGTGTCGGACTGGAAGACGGTGAAGAGCGTCGCGGGATAGGCGACCCCCTCCTTGACATGGTGGTAGGGCGAGTAGGCGCGCAGCCAGCCGAACTGCTCCGGGT
The DNA here is from genome assembly GCF_009908215.1 of Nonomuraea sp. K271. Taxonomy (NCBI): domain Bacteria; kingdom Bacillati; phylum Actinomycetota; class Actinomycetes; order Streptosporangiales; family Streptosporangiaceae; genus Nonomuraea; species Nonomuraea sp. K271. Next base: position 9,124 of record NZ_JAAAHR010000076.1, read on the forward strand.
CGTCGGCCGAGCCGTATTCGACGTTCCAGGTGGCGCCGAGCCCGAACTTCTCGTACCTGATCATGTCGAGCAGCGGCGCGGAGCAGACGACGGCGGAGTAGAGCTCAGGGCGCTGCGTCAGCGCGGCGCCCACGAGCAGGCCGCCGTTGGAGCCGCCGGAGATGCCGAGCTGCTCCCTGGTGGTGACGCCGGTGGCGATGAGGTGCTCGGCGGCCGCGTGGAAGTCGTCGAACACGTTCTGCTTGTTGGCCAGCATGCCCGCGCGGTGCCAGTCCTCGCCCTCCTCGCCGCCGCCGCGCAGGTTGGCGATGGCGTAGACGCCGCCCGCCTCCACCCAGGCCAGGATCGAGGCGGAGTAGCCGGGCGTCATGGACAGCCCGAAGCCGCCGTAGCCGTAGAGGATGGTGGGACGCGGCCCGGAGGCCTCTCCGGCCGGAGAGATGATCAGCATGCGGACGTCCGTGCCGTCGTGGGACTGGTAGACGACCTGCTGGGTGCGCACCTCCGGCACCTCCACCGCGCCGGGGGAGGCGGCCCAGAGCGTGGTCTCGCCCGTGCGGGCGTCGTAACGCTGGATGGTGGGCGGCGTGGTGTTGTCGGTGTAGCCGAACCACGCCTCGTGGCCGCCCTCCGGACGCTCGGCGATGCCGCCGATGGTGCCGAGACCCGGCGTGGGCACCTCGCCGACGCGCTCGCCGGTCTCGAGGTCGTGCACGGTGATCTCGCTGATGGCGTGGCGGGTCCAGGCCACCAGCATGACCGGGCGCTCCAGGTCGTCGAGGATCGCGAAGTCGCTCAGCACCGCCTCGGGGTCCTCAGGGATCAGGTCGCGCCAGGTCTCGAACGCCGGCGCGGCCGGGTCGGCGACGCACACCCTGCCCCGGGGCGCGTCACGGTCGGTGTGGACGTAGAGGAAGCCGTCGCGGCCGAACACCAGCGCCGACTGCGCGTCCACGCCCTCCTGCACCACCCGCAGCTCAGGCCGGTCGACGGGGGACTCCGTCAGGTCGGCCAGCCAGATGTCGTTGCGCGGCGCGGTGCCCTCGTGCGCCGACACCTGGAGCCAGCGCCCGTCACGCGAGACCGCGACGCCGTAGTAGTTGGTCATCTTCAGGTCCTGTCCGAAGATCATCACGTCGTCCTCGGTCGAGGTGCCGACACGGTGCAGGTAGACGCGGCGGTGGAACTGCGTCTCGTTCTCCGGCACCTCGGTGCTCGGCAGCCGGCGCACGTAGAAGAACGCCTCTCCACCGGGCAGCCAGGCGACGGGGGAGTAGCGGCAGCGGTCGATGGGCCCCTCGACGCGCTGCCCCGTCGCGACGTCGATGACGTAGAGGACCGACTCCTCGTTCCCGCCCACCGAGATCTGGTAGGCGAGCAGGCGGCCCTCCTTGTCGGGTTGCACCGCGTCGAGCGTGGTCAGGCCTGAGGGATCGATGCCGATGGGGTCGATCAGCGCCCGCTCGGTGCCGTCGGGCTCGACGACGTAGTAGACGGGGTGCTCCTGGTCGGGGGTGCGGCGCGAGAAGAAGTGGCGCCCGCCGCGCCAGGCGGGCACGCCCACCGAGCCCGACCTCAGCAACTCGGCGATGCGGCTCTTGAAACGCTGCGGGCCCCGCTCCCGGTTGAACAGCTCGGCCTGCGCGAGCAGCCACCCCTTGGTCTCGGGACCATCGGGTTCCTCAAGCCACCGATAGGGGTCGGGCACGGGTGTTCCGTGCAGGTTGTCAGTGGTTTCTTCGCGTCGTGCGGTCGGGTACGGCTCTCGCGTCATGCCAGGAACCCTATGCCAACGGGGATGCGTAAAGCGCTGGTCGAGCGGGCATAAAACGTACCGTGCGTCCCTTCAGTCAGTCCGCCGAACGGTTTTGGGGTGGCGGGGACCACGGTGCAAACGCCAGACTTGGTGACAGGACGGTGCCGTGGTGACCATCCGCTGGGCCGTCCGGCGGAGGTCCACGTGACGGAAGCACGAGTGCCCCAGGAGGGGCCGACAGCCGGGACATGCCGCGGCATGTCCCCTTTGATACGCGCGCGGCGGGGAGAGGCCCCATGATGCGCCAAGTCCTGCTGCTCAACGCCACCTACGAGCCGCTGACCACCCTGTCGCTGCACCGGGCCATCGTTCTGGTGCTGCGGGAGAAGGCCGACGTCGTGCACCGCGACGGCAGGGGCGCCGTGCTGCGCTCCGCCAGCCGTACGCTCGACGTCCCCTCGGTGATCAGGCTCCGCAGATATGTTCGCATCCCGTACCGGTCGCGCATCCCCCTGACCAGGGCCGCCCTCATGCGGCGCGACGACTACCGCTGCGCCTACTGCGGGCAGCGGGCCGAGACCATCGACCATGTCATCCCGCGCTCCAGGGGAGGCACGCACACCTGGGAGAACTGCGTCGCCTCGTGCACGACCTGCAACCACAGGAAGGCCGACAAATACCTGGAGGAGCTGGGGTGGACGCTTCGCGTCAGCCCGGCGGTGCCACGGGGCGCCCACTGGAGGCTCATCGGCGCGTCGCTCGTCGGAGACCCCCAGTGGGCGCCCTACCTCCAGGCCGCGGCCTGACGGTTTTGATGGGGGTTCCCGGCCTGACAACATGAGCAGGCATGTGGACCTTCACCTCAGAGGTTGAGGAGTACGCCACGGTCGCCGAGCCCTTCCTGCTCGGCGACCCGGTGCGCAACACCGTCCCGCTGACCGTCCTCGCCAACCTGCGCGCGGGCATGCCCGCCAAGGACCCGCTCTTCGGCTGGTGGACGGTGGACGGCGAGGTTCGCGGCGCGGTCTTCCGCACCCCGCCGCATCCCGTAGGCCTCTTCGCGATGCCCGTCGAGGCCGTCGCACCCCTGGTCGAGGCGCTCGATCGCGACCTGCCCGCGCTCGTGGGCCCCGTCGAGGTGACCTCCGAGGCCATGCGGCTGCTCGGCACGCCCCGCAGGGTGGTGTCGGAGCGGCTCTACCGCCTCGGCACGCTCACCGTCCCCGACGTGCGGGGTCGGGGCAGGATCGCCGTCCCCGGCGACTTCCCGCTGCTGGTGAGCTGGTACCACGCGTTCCACGACGAGGTGGAGATGTCCGAGGGAGACCTGGCCGAGCGGGTGGCGCAGCGGCTGGCCCGCCGGCAGCTGTTCGTGTGGGAGGCGGACGGGACGCCGGTATCGTTGGCCGGGCTCTCACCGGCGGCCGGTGGGGTCTGCCGCATCGGCCCCGTCTACACGCCGCCCTCGTGCCGCAGGCGCGGCTACGGCGCCGCCGTGACGGCGTTCACCAGCCTGACGGGCCTGTCCGAGCGGTGCGACCACGTCGTGCTCTTCACCGACCTGGGCAACCCCACGAGCAACTCCATCTACCAGGCCATCGGCTACGAACCGGTGTCCGACTACGCCCACCTCACCTACTGACGCCGAAGCCCCGTCACGTGAATGGGGCGCGACCTGACACTGCGCCCCGGCCCGGCCCGGCCCGGGTGCGGCGGTGCGGCGGCCCCGGCGGGCGGCGTCCGGCAGCGGTAAACTCCTTCTATGCCGCGATACGACTTCCGCTGCCGCGCCTGCGGCTCCACCTTCGAGGTCTCCCGTTCCATGTCGGCCTCCAACGACCCGGCCACCTGCCCCGAGGGCCACGACGACACGGTGAAGTTGCTGTCCACGGTCTCCATGACGGGCGGCGCTGCCGCACCCCAGACGGGCGGTGGCTGCTGCGGCGGCGGCTGCTGCTCCTAGGAAGGTCGCGCACCCGCGGCGCCGACGGTGGCGTCCTGGGTAGGTCACGCGCCAACGGTGGTGCCCGGCCGGGTGAGCGCGTTCACCGCCAGCCTGGCCAGCCGCTCGACGGTCCCGATGCCCGTCCGCATGTCCGGGCTGCGCTCCGACAACACCGCGACCAGCACCTCGTGCCCGTGCACGTCGAGCAGGCCCACGCTGTTGACGGTCCACAGCCCGTCGTGGACGTCGGCGGGCAGCCACCCGTTCTTCAGCGCCGCCCCGCCCCCGCCGGCCGCGGCGCTGACGCCCCACGCCTGCGACGGCGTCACCGAGGACATGAGCCGCAGGGCGTAGCGCCGGCCGGCCGCCGGCACCGGCCCGCCGGGGTCGGTGAGCCGGTCCAGCACCTCCACCTGATCGGACGGTCGGCTGCGGGTCGAGCCCCAGGACAGGCCGGGGCCGGGCCGCGTGTGCCATACGCCGAGCCGGCGCAGCACGCTGGTCAGCGCGTCCTGGCCGCCGATCGTCATGTACAGCTCGTGGGCGCAGTCGTTGTCGCTCTCACGGATCATCCGGGAGGCCAGCCGGTGCTCGTAGCGGCTCGGCGGCTCCCCCTGCTTGCCGAGCAGGAAGGCCAGCAGGATGTCCATCTTGGCCACGCTGGCCAGCATGAACGGCTTCGTCTCGCCGAAGGAGTAGCGCGCGCCCGTGGTCCGGTCGAGCACGGCCAGCGCCGCCCGGCCGGGACGTCCGCGCAGATAACGCCTGAGCACGCGGTCGAGGGCACGCCGATCGGGCACGGGCGGCGCGCTCTCGACGACGACGTGGCCGGCCGGTGGCCGCTGCGGCGCGGCTGCAGGGCGCGGGGCGCCGGCGGACGGTCCCCTGCACCCGGATGCCGCGACCAGCAGAACGGCGATGAACGAGACCCCTGGTACGCGCATGTGCGGGAGCCTGCCACCCCCCGGCCCAACGGCCGGGGGCACGGCCGGTCAAACGATCGGCAAGGTTTTCACGCGGCCCTGGCGCGCTTGCGGCGCTGGAACGGCAGGAACCGGTCGGCGAGATGCGGCCGGGACGGAGTGAGCGTGGGCTCGACCGCGATGATGCGGTCGAACCTGAACGCCCTGATGCCCCGGCGCATCCTGCACACGCCGACGAGGTACCAGTATTCGCGGTGGACCAGGCAGGTCACCGGCTCGACGTCGCGCGCGGTGACGGTGCCGTAGGCGTCGCGGTAGTGGAGACGGACCATGAGACGGCTGGTGATGGCGTCGGCCATGAGCCTGGCCCGGGAGGCGACGTCGACGGGCAGCGGCTCGGTGAGGGTCGCGAGGGTGGTGGAGATGACGTCGTCGTCGAGCTCCAGGTGCTCGAATGCGTGCTGCAGGCCACGCCTGGCGGTGACGGCCTGCGGCCCCGCTCCGAGGTGGGCGAGGGAGAGGGCGAGGGCGGCGATCTCGGCGGTCGTCAGCGGGCGAGTATCGTGCTTCACGACTGTCGTCATACCCAAAGAATACGGACGACCACCGACATTTTTCGAAAACCTGTACGGCAGGCGAGAACCCATCGCCCGCCGTACAGGAGTGGTGCTTATGGCGACAGCTGCGACAGGTCGCGTGAGGCGCCCGTGGACGCCGACGTCGTCATCGCCGCGTAGGCCTGCAGCGCCACGGTCACCGGCCGGTCGCGGTCGCGCGGGCGGAAGCGGCCCAGCTCGGCCAGCAGCCGCTCGCGCCGGGCCGCCAGCTCGGCCTCGGTCACCCGCAGCTCCATCGACCGGTTGGGGATGTCGATGTCGATCATGTCGCCGTCCTCGACCAGCGCGATCACGCCGCCCTCCGCCGCCTCCGGCGAGGCGTGGCCGATCGACAACCCCGACGTGCCGCCGGAGAAACGCCCGTCGGTGACCAGCGCGCAGGCCTTGCCCAGGCCCCTGCCCTTGAGGAAGGAGGTCGGGTAGAGCATCTCCTGCATGCCCGGCCCGCCCTTGGGGCCTTCGTAGCGGATGACCACCACGTCGCCCTCCTTGACGCGCCCGCCCAGGATGCCCTCGACGGCCTGCTCCTGCGCCTCGAACACCACCGCCGGCCCGCTGAACTTCCAGATCGACTCGTCGACCCCCGCCGTCTTCACCACCGCGCCGTCACGCGAGATGTTGCCGTAGAGGACGGCCAGCCCGCCGTCGGCGGTGTAGGAGTGCTCGATGTCGCGGATGCACCCCTCCGCCCGGTCGAGGTCGAGGGAGTCCCAGCGGTTGTCCTGCGAGTAGGCCTTGACGGTTCGCACGTTGCCGGGCGCCGCGTGCCACAGCTCCACCGCCTCCGGCAGGACCGACGGCGAACGCACGTCCCAGCCGGCCAGCAGGTCGGCGAGCGTGCCGCCGTTGACGGTGGACACGTCGCGGTGCAGCAGACCGGCCCGGTCGAGCTCGCCCAGGATGGCCGGGATGCCGCCGGCGCGGTGCACGTCCTCGACGTGGAACTTGCTGGTGGCGGGGGCGACCTTGCACAGGCACGGCACCCGCAGCGACAGCTCGTTGATCTCCTTGAGGCCGAAGTCGACCTGGGCCTCGCGGGCCGCGGCCAGGATGTGCAGGATCGTGTTGGTGGAGCCGCCCATCGCCACGTCGAGCGTCATCGCGTTCTCGAACGCCTCGCGGGTCGCGATCGAGCGCGGCAGCACCGACTCGTCGTCCTCCTCGTAGTAGCGGCGGGTGATCTCCACCAGCTGCCGCCCGGCGTCCTCGAACAACGTCTTGCGGGCCTTGTGCGTGGCCAGGATCGTGCCGTTGCCCGGCAGCGCCAGCCCGATCGCCTCGGCCAGGCAGTTCATCGAGTTGGCGGTGAACATGCCCGAGCAGGAGCCGCACGTCGGGCAGGCGGCCTCCTCCATCTCCAGCAGGTCGGCGTCGGAGACGGACTCGTCGGCTGCGGCGATCATCGGGTCGATCAGGTCGAGCTTCCTGCCCGGCGTCTTGCCGGCCTCCATGGGGCCGCCGGAGACGAAGATCGTCGGGATGTTCAGCCGGAACGCCGCCAGCAACATGCCCGGCGTGATCTTGTCACAATTGGACACGCAGATCAGGGCGTCGGCGCAGTGGGCGTTGACCATGTATTCGACCGCGTCGGCGATCAGCTCGCGCGAGGGCAGGGAGTAGAGCATGCCGCCGTGGCCCATCGCGATGCCGTCGTCGACCGCGATCGTGTTGAACTCGCGGGGGATGCCGCCGGCCTCCCTGACGGCCGACGCGACCACGTCGCCGACCTCGCGCAGATGCACATGGCCGGGAACGAACTGCGTGAAGCTGTTGGCCACCGCGATGATGGGTTTACCGAAGTCGGCCCCGGCTACGCCGGTCGCCCGGAGCAGGGCCCGGGCACCGACCATGTTCCTGCCGTGGGTGACTGTACGTGACCTGAGGGCCGGCATCGCGCTTCTCCCGTCGCTAGCAAGTCCTCACATGTTACGGCCAACCGCCCGGCGACTGAGACGCCTTGTCCATGGATCGGACGGCTGCCGGGCGCCCGCGCACGGCGAAGCCGGGCGGGAGCGCGCGAGAGGGGCGTCCAGCCTGCGGCGACGGGAGAAGCCGGCGGCTGGGAAGTGCTCAGTCCTCGCCGTAGCGGGCGGGCAGCACCTGGGCGGCGATCTCGTAGATTCGGTTGATCTCGCCGTCGGTCAGCGCCCGCTCCCGCTTGGTGATCCACTTGCGGGCGCGGTCGCCCTGGTAGACGTCCACGCCGCGGATCGTCATGATCTTCCACGGCACCTGCGGCCCGTAGATGGCGAGGGAGGGCACGACCGAGATCTCGCGGCCGAACGACTGGCTGATCAGCTCGCTCGCCCGCGACGCCTCCCACTTGGCCTCGTTGATGCGGGGCTTCTTGTCGAACGGCCCGTGGAAGAGCTTCTTGCCCATCTGCACGCGTACGGGCAGGCGCTTGTCCCACTTCTCGGAGTCGACCGCGTAGACGCCCGTCGGGCCCACCACGAGGTGGTCGATCTGGGCCTCGCTGTCCGGGATCGCCCTGGCGTGCAGTGTGCGGTAGCCGTTGCGTTCGAGCTTGCGCAACTGCGCCTCGGTGCGGCGCTCGGCCACGGATGTGCGCCGCCACGCGGGCACGGAGGAGTTGGAGCGCGCCCGGTAGACCGCCTCGGCGATCGCCGCGAGCACGCCCGCGGTCACACCGGCCCGCCAGTCGCCCACGAGGAAACCCACGACGAGGCCGACGGCCACCGCCAGAAGCGCCCGGTTGCGCAGCCGTCGGACCCGCGGCTGCTCCATCAGGCTGCGCGCGGACACGCGCTTGACCGGCGCGTATGTGGAGGTGGGCGCCGAAGGCTTCGCGGCGGCGGTCTGCTCGCTCTCTGGCTTGTCGCTCACCCAGATGGGTGACGAGTTGTGACCGTCTTCTCGCTGGATGTCGGAGTCCACGTCACTCACCGTAGCCCGGGGTTTCGATCGATTCCTAGTGTTGCCGCGTCCATAGTTTTATGGCCCAGCTCATCGTGTTCCACGCGTGTTTTCCGGGTATGTCTTACGTTCTTCTCTAGAGAAGCCCAGGGGCCCTTGAAGATCCTAACGTGACGCGGGGACGTACCGATCACCCGCCGCATCCGCCGGACACCCCGCGGCGGGTCTGGCCGGACCCGCCGCAGCGGTTTACGGTCAGGGTGTGAACAGCGCGGCGGAGATTCTGCTCTATCTCATCGGAGTGTCCATGGGGCTGTTCGTGCTGATCAGCCTGTTGGTCATGGTGCCGGGCCGGGCTCAGCAGCGCCGTACGAGATCGTGGCCGGTGTGGATCGGCGGGCCGTCCAGGAGCGAGCGCGGGGTGAGCACGTCCGAGCTGGTGCTGGCCGACCGGGTGGCGCCATGGACCGACGTTCCCGAGCACGACTGGGTGGCCGCCGCCGAGACGGCCGAGCCCGGCGGGCGCGTCGGCGGCGCGTCCGCGGGGTGGTGAGGTGACGATGCGCGGACTGACCGCTCCACAGGCCGACGACCTCAGGAAGGCCGTGCAGGCCGCCGAACGGCGAAGCGGCCTGCGGTTGGGGTTGTTCATCGGCGAGCCGGAGGGTCCGCGGCGGCACTTCGCCGAGCGCCTGCACGCCGCCCTGGGCGACGAGGCGGGCAACGCCGTGGTGATCTTCGTGGATCCCGTGGGGCGGGCGCTGGAGATCGTCACCGGCGACGTCGCGAGGCTCCGGCTGCCCGACAGCGCCTGCCGGCTGACGGCGATGTCGATGGCCACCTCGTTCAGCGTGGGCGACCTGGTGGGCGGCCTGTTGTACGGCATCGCCGCCCTCGCGGAGCAGGCCGCGGCCCGCCGCTGATGCCGAGAGGATCAGCCGCGTTCGAGCAGGCCGACGATGTGCTCGCTCACCCCGTGCAGCAGGGTCGCCGGCTCGATCGGGGCGTCGGCGACGGCCGAGAACAGCGCGGGCAGCCCCGGCAGCGGGAACCCGTCGTCCTTCAGCGCCGCGGTCCCGACGGTGTTCTTGTCGAGCGCCGCCCGGCTGCGCTCCCATGCGTCGAGCACCTCCTCCGGCGACGGCACCCCGAACCCGTGCCCCACCGGCGCCGCGTGGCGCAGCCGGACGAGCGGGGTCTCCGCGAAGGCCAGCGCCGTACGCGCGCGCACCTGGAGGCCGGCCCGCGGCTCCGGCTCGATCCAGTCCATGGCCGTGCACGGGTTGCGGCAGCCGGCGACGCACACGGCGAGCGCGCCGGCGACCTGGCTGTGCTGGCGGTCGAAGTACGCCCGCCAACCCTCGGCCGGCTCGGAGGAGACCCGCAGCGTGCGGTTGGTCGCCGACTGCTCGGGCTTGGTGTGGTCGCACTCCCGGTCGCCGATGACGCCGAACCGGCTGCCCGCCACGCTCAGCCCCTCGGGCCAGCGGGCGGGGTCGCCCGCGTGGCCGAGCTGCGGCTCGAAGGCCAGCAGCGGCAGATATTCGCTGGCGATGTGCACCGCGGCGATCATCGGGCTCAGCTCACGCCGGTGCCACCGTACGGAGATCACTTCCAACAGGAGCTCGTACGCGGGCCGCAGCGACTCCAGCGCCCCGCGCGGCTGCTCGCGCGGGGTCTGCGGCATGTGACACGCTCGCGCGCGCCGCCGCAGGTCGGCGGGCACCACCCTGGCCTCGGCCGCGAAGTCCTCGGCGTCGAGCGACAGCAGCCGTTGACCGAACTCGCAGGCCTCGGCGATGTCGGCGGCGGGTGCCAGCGCACCGAGGTCGGCGAAGGCGTAACGACGGGCAAGGGCGACGAAAAGGTCACGAGTCGAGTCCACGCGAAGACTTTCTCATGTTCGGCGAGCCGCTAAGGACGGCGCCGGAGGCCGGTCACGGGCACGGAGCCCGGACACACTGGACCTCACCCGGAGGGGGCGGACGGGAGATCGTGGGCTCCGACGTCGGCTCCTCGGGCTCGTCGGTCGTCGGCTCCTCGGTCGGCTCCGGCTGGGGCGTGGTCGGCGAGACCGTCGGTGTCTCCGTCTCGGTCTCGGTGGCGGTGACCGTCGCGGTGGGCGTCGGCACCGTCGTCTTCGAGACCGAGGGCCTGGGGCTGGAGGTGCGCGTGGCCGGCGCAAGCGGCTGCTTCGCGGTGGCAGGCGGCGACGGCGAGGTCTCCGTGACCGTGGGGGTGGCGGCCGGCGGCTCCATCCGGCCCACCGAGGCGGGCGCCGAGGGACGCAGCCAGACGAAACCCGCCACCGCCGCGGACACCGCCACCGCGGCGGCGATGGTGAGCACCGCCCGCATCGTGCGGCGGCGGCGCGGGACGGGCAGCGTGGCGGGCGAGATCATCGCCGTGCGCGCGGCCTCGGCCATCAGCGCGACCGACGGCCAGCGTGCGTCGGGCGTCTTCTCCAGCGCCCGCTCCACCACCTGCCGCGGCCCCGCCGGCACGTCGGCGGGCAGGCGCGGGATGGGGGAGTTGAGGTGCTTGAAGATGATCTGTACGGGCGTGTCACCCTGGAACGGCAGTTGCCCGGTCAGGCACTCGTACGCCACCACGCCCAGGGCGTAGACGTCGACCGCGGGCGTCACGTCGCTGCTCGTGGCCATCTCGGGAGCGCAGTAGCCGGCCGAGCAGAGCATCGTGCCCGTGGCCGTCAGGTGCCCGGTGGACGCCGAGTGGGCGATGCCGAAGTCGGTGAGCGCCACGCCGCCGTCCGGCCTGATCATGAGGTTGGCCGGTTTGACGTCGCGGTGGACGATGCCCTGCGCGTGGGCCGCCGCCAGCGCGTCGCCCACCTCGGCGACCAGCCGCATGGTGGCCTCCGGGCCGAGCGCGCCACGCCGCAGCACGTGGTCGAGCGACTCGCCCGCCACGTATTCCATGACCAGGAAGCTCACCTGGCGGCCGTCGACCTCGCTGACGCCGTAGTCGTAGACGTCGACCACGCCGGGATGCCGGAGCGTGGCCATGGCCCTGGCCTCGTTCTGGAAACGCTGGACGAAGGACGGGTTTTCCGTCAGGACCGGCATGAGCGCCTTGACGGCCACCGTGCGGCCGAGAACCGTGTCGTCGGCACGCCACACCTCGCCCATGCCCCCGCCGCCGAGGCGGCCGGTCAGCACGTAGCGATCGTTGAGCGTCGTCCCGGCGCCTAGCACGTACTTGAGGCTAACATCGCCGCCGCGCTGCCATGGCCAAGTATGCCCAGCCCGCGGGCCCTCGCCTGGAGGCGGGGCCCGCGGCGGGCGCGTCAGGCGGACGAGGCGTCCTTCTCCCTGTTGCGCAGGGCCCTGCTCACGCCGTCGGCGCCTTCGAGGATCAGCCGGCGCAGCGCCTGCGGCGGCTCCTCGTCGGCGAGGTAGTGCTCTGCGGCCCCGACCGTCGCCGGCTCGATGAGCAGCGAGGGGAAGCATCCCACGGCGAACGTGGACGCCTGGTCGAACGTCCACTCCTTGTAGATCCGCCCCACCTCGGCGAAGTATTTCTCACGGTAGGGGGCCAGCAGCTCGGGATGGCGCGGGTCCTGGAAGCCGCCGATGGTCGTACGGGCGATGTGGTTGGCCAGCTTGCCGCCCACGATGCGGTCCCACGCCGCGGCCTTGGCCTCGGCGGTCGGGATCGCGGCCCGGCAGTGCGCGGCCGAGCGCTCACCCGTCGCCGTAGGGTCGAGCTCCAGCTCGGCGTCGATGTCCGCCTCGGTCAGGCGGCCGCAGGAGACCAGCGCGTGCACCAGCGACCAGCGCAGGTCGGCGTCGACGGTGAGGCCCTCGGGCACGGACGAACCGTCGAGGATGCCCTGCAGCAGGTCGAGGTCCTCGTCCGAGCCGGCCACGGGGGCGAAGGCCTGGAGGTAGGCGAGCTGGTGGTCGGAGCCCGGCTCGGCGGAGGCGAACAGCTCGCGCAGCCTGCCCGCCAGCAGCGTCAGGCCCTCCTGCCGCCACGCCGGGTCGGCGTACTGCTGCACGGCCATGCGCGCCTGCCGCAGCACCGTCTGGAGGACGGTGATGTCGGCGACCGTCTCCGCACCGGAGACGACCAGCCTGACGTAGTCGCGCGTGGACATCTCGCCGTCGCGGGTCATGTCCCACGCCGCCGACCAGCACAGGGCCCGCGGCAGCGACTCGGTGAACGCCGCGATGCCACCGTCGACCAGCGTCTTCAGCGAGCGCTCGTCGAGGCGGATCTTGGCGTAGGTCAGGTCGTCGTCGTTGATCAGCACGAGGTCGGGCTGCTCCTCGCCGACGAGCTGGGCCACGTTCGTACGGGCGCCCACCACGTCGAGCTCCACCCGCTTGGTACGGGCCAGCTCGCCGCCTGCCAGGGAGTACAGGCCGATGGCGACCCGGTGGGAGCGCAGCGTCGGGTGCTCGGCCGGGGCCTCCTGCAGCACCTCGAAGCGGGTGAACCGGCCTCCTGACACCTCGAACGAGGGCCGCAGCGTGTTGACCCACGAGGTCTCCAGCCACTCCTTCGACCACGACGACAGGTCACGGCCCGAGGTGCGCTCCAGCGCGGTGAGCAGGTCCTTCAGCTCGGTGTTGCCCCAGGCGTGCTCGGCGAAGTAGTCGCGTACGCCGGCCAGGAAGTTGTCCAGGCCCACGTAGGCGACGAGCTGCTTGAGCACCGAGGCGCCCTTGGCGTAGGTGATGCCGTCGAAGTTGACCTCGACGGCCTGCATGTCGGGGATGTCGGCGGCGATCGGGTGGGTGGAGGGAAGTTGGTCCTGGCGGTAGGCCCAGGCCTTCTCCACGTTGGCGAAGGTCGTCCACGCGCCCTTGCCCCACCTCGTGGCCTCGGCCTGGGCGAGCACGGACATGTAGGTGGCGAACGACTCGTTCAGCCACAGGTCGTCCCACCAGCGCATGGTGACGAGGTCGCCGAACCACATGTGCGCCATCTCGTGCAGGATCGTCTCGGCGCGGCGCTCGACGACCGCGTCGGTGACGCGGGAGCGGAAGACGTAGTCCTCCAGGAAGGTCACGCAGGCGGCGTTCTCCATGGCGCCGGCGTTGAACTCGGGGACGAAGAGCTGGTCGTACTTCCCGAAGGGGTAGCGCAGCCCGAACACCCGGTGGAAGAAGTCGAAGCCCTGCCGGGTGACCTCGAAGATGTTGTCGGCGTCGAGGTGCCCGGCCAGCGAGGCCCGGCAGTAGACGCCGAGCGGGATGCCGTCGTGCTCGGAGGTCACCTTGTGGTAGGGGCCGGCGACCAGCGCGGTGATGTAGGTGGAGATGGCCGGCGTGGGCGCGAACTGCCAGCGGCGGGCGGCGGGCACCGTGCCGTGCTTGCCGGCCTGCTCGGGCAGCTCCTCCACCCCCGTGGCGGTGGCGTTGGAGATGACCTCCCAGCCGGCCGGCGCCAGCACGGTGAGCTGGAAGGTGGCCTTGAGGTCGGGCTGGTCGAAGCAGGCGTACATGCGGTGGGCGTCGGCCGTCTCGAACTGGCTGTGCAGGTAGACGTTCTCGTCGACCGGGTCGACGAAGCGGTGCAGCCCCTCGCCCGTGCGCATGTAGGAGTAGTCGGCGTCCACGACCAGCTCGTTGTTCTCGGCGAGCGAGGGCAGCGGGAAGCGTCCGGCGCCGGCGTCGTAGCCCGCCACGTCGAGCTCCTCGCCGTTGAGCACGACCCTGCGCACGCGGGCTCCGTGCAGATCGATGAAGGTGGACGCGCCCGGGCTGGTGCCGGCGAAGCGGACCGTGGTGACGCTCTCGAAGCGCTCGTCCCCCTCCGTCAGGTCGAGTGCGACCTCGTAAGACTCGACCTTGAGCAGCCGGGCGCGCTCGCGAGCCTCGTCTCGGGTCAGGTTGCCTGCCAAGTTGCGCTCCTTTTCACCACTTCGGAGAAGTTTGTCGGTATCCTGCCACGGCGGGAATAGGACCCGAACCACCTCAGGTTATGGCCCCACGTGACTGAAAAGATTCCCGTGGACCTGTGGTTCGACCCATCCTGCCCCTTCGCGTGGGTGACGTCACGGTGGCTGATCGAGGTGGCGGAGGTCCGCCCCATCGAGCCGCGCTGGCGCATGATGTCGCTTCACATCCTCAACGAGGACAAGGACGTCTCCGACGACTACCGCGAACGCGCCGCCAGGGCCATGGGGTCGGTAAGGGTGGTCGCGGCCGCCGCCGAGAAGCACGGCGAGCAGGCCGTCGGCGAGCTCTACACCGCTCTCGGCACTCTCCTGCACAACGAGGGCAGGGGCAAGGAGCCGGAGCGGCTGCGCGAGACCGTCGAGACCGCGCTCGAGCGGGCCGGCCTCGACAGGAGCCTCGTCGAGGCCATGCACTCCGAGCAGTGGGACGCCACGATCCGCGCCTCTCACGACGAGGGCATCACGCTGGTCGGCCAGGAGGTCGGCACGCCCATCATCCGCGTCGGCGCCAACGCCTTCTTCGGGCCCGTGATCACCAGCATCCTCCGAGGCGAGGAGGCGGGCAGGCTCTGGGACGGCGTGCTCGCGGTCACCGCGTACGAGGACTTCTTCGAGCTGAAGCGCACCCGCACCAAACGACCGCAATTCGACTGACACATCCGGCTATGCCCGCTGCGCCGTCGTACGCTGGCGGTTGAAGAAGGACGGCGGCGGTGGAGAAGGCTCATCCCGACCGGGATGAGCCCTCGCATCGCCGCGTGAAGCGCTGTCAGGATGGTGCAATGCGTCAGCTCTATATCGGCGGCTCCTGGACCTCGTCGCAGTCGGACGAGTCCATCGAGGTCGCGAACCCGGCCACGGAAGAGATCATCGACCGCGTCCCCGCGGGCTCCCCCCGCGACGTCGAGGCGGCCGTGCGGGCGGCCAGGACAGCCTTCCCCCGATGGTCGGAGACCGCCGCCGCCGAACGCGGGAAGCTGCTCGGCGACGCCGCCGAGCTGCTGAAACAGCGAGCTGACGAGATCGCCAAGACCATCGCCACCGACATGGGCGCGCCGCTCGGCTTCGCGCTCAAGGTACAGACCCTCATGCCCGCCACCGTGCTGGCCTCCTACGCCAAACTGGCCGAGAGCCATCCGCGCGAGTCCCGGGTCGGCAACTCGCTGGTGCTCAAGGAGCCGGTCGGGGTGGTGGCGGCGATCACGCCGTGGAACTATCCGCTGCACCAGATCATCTGCAAGGTGGGCCCCGCGCTGGCCGCCGGGTGCACCGTGGTGCTGAAGCCGAGCGAGGTGGCGCCGCTGGCGGCGTACGCGCTGGCGGAGATCTTCGACGAGGTGGGCTTGCCCGCGGGCGTGTTCAACCTGGTGAGCGGGCGTGGGCCGGTGGTGGGGGAGGCGATGGCCGCCCATCCTGACGTGGACATGGTGTCGTTCACCGGCTCGACCGTCGCCGGCAAGCGGGTGGCCTCGCTCGCGGCCGAGTCGGTCAAGCGGGTTGCGCTGGAGCTGGGCGGTAAGTCGGCAAATATCATTCTTCCTGATGCCGACCTGGCCCGTGCCGTCAAAGTCGGCGTGGCCAACTGCTTCGTCAACGCCGGCCAGACCTGCTCGGCGTGGACCCGCATGATCGTCCACCGCGACCAGTACGACGAGGCCGTGCGCCTGGCCGTGGAGACCGCGCGCGGCTACCCCGTCGGCGACCCCTTCGACGAGTCGACCAAGATCGGCCCGCTGGTGTCGGCGACCCAGCGCGAGCGCGTCGTCCGCTACATCAACAGGGGCCAGGAGGAGGGCGCGCGGCTTGTCGCCGGTGGCACCGAGCAGCCGCGCGAGCGCGGCTACTACGTCGAGCCCACCGTGTTCGCGGCTGTGGAGCCGGGCATGACGATCGAGCAGGAGGAGATCTTCGGCCCGGTGTTGTCGCTGATCCCGTACACGACCGAGGACATGGCCGTACAGATCGCCAACGACACGAGATACGGCCTGGCCGGAGCGGTCTGGTCGGGCACCGACGAACACGCCCTGTCGGTCGCCCGCCGGCTCCGCACCGGCCAGGTGGCCGTCAACGGCGGCCGGTTCAACCCGATGGCCCCCTTCGGCGGCTACAAGCAGTCAGGGGTGGGCCGGGAGCTCGGCGAGCACGGGCTGGAGGAGTTCCTGGAGGTCAAGGCGCTGCAGCTGTAGCCGCCGGGCCGAATCACGACGCGCCGGCGAGGTCAGATGTACAGCCCGCCGGTGGCGTGCACGTTGTGGCCGGTTACCCAGTGACCGTCGGGGCCCGCCAGGAAGGCGACCACGGCGGCGATGTCGCCGGGCCTGCCGAGGCGCCGCAGCGCGGTGTACTGCTCCGTCAGCTCCAGCGCCTCCGGCGGGTTGGCGCCGCGCAGCATGTCGGTGTCGGTCGCGCCGGACGAGACGACGTTCACGGTGATGCCCCGCACGCCCAGCTCGCGCGAGGCCACTTTGGCGAACTGCTCGACCGCCCCCTTGCTGCCGCAGTAGAGCATCAGGCCGGGAGCGGGCACCTGGGTGTTGAGCGTCGAGATCGTGATGATCCGCCCGTCGTCGCGCATGACCCTGCCCGCCCACTGCGTGGCCAGGAACACCGCCCGCGTGTTCACCGCGAAGACCCGTTCGTAGTCGTCGCCGGTGAAGTCGCCCAGGGGCTTGGCCAGGCTCAGTGCGGCGTTGTTGATCAGGATGTCCAGCCCGGGCAGCCGCGCCTCCGCCTCGGCGAACAACCGCTGCAGATCATCCTGGTCGCCCAGATCGGCTCGTACGGCGTGCGCACCCGTCTCCTCGGCCACCTGCCGCGCCGCCTTTTCCGAGTGCTCGTAGCAGAACACGACCTCGGCCCCGTCGCGGGTCAGCCGCTCCACGACGGCCCTGCCGATGCCCCTGGAGCCTCCGGTGACCAGTGCGCCCTTACCTGAAAGTACGTTCATGCGGTGAGCCTACGCCCTGAGCATGATCTCGCGGGCTTCGTTCTTGGGGAGGCGGTCGACGTACAGCTTGCCGTCCAGATGCTCGCTCTCGTGCTGGAAGCAGCGCGCCAGCGATCCGCGGGCCTTGATGCGCACGGGCCGCCGCAGCCGGTCGACGCCCTCGACGGTGACGCCCGAGGCCCGCGCGACGGGGGCGTAGATCGGCCGGCCCGTGCGGCGATCGGGCACCGACAGGCAGCCCTCCTCGTCGAGGATCTCCTCGGGGTCGTCCACGGTCAGCCGCGGATTGATCACGTGGCCCTTGCGTCCGCTGATGTCGTAGACGAACAGCCGCCGTGACACGCCGATCTGGGGGCCCGCCAGGCCGACGCCGTTGACCGCGTACATCGCCTGGAACAACTCGTCGATCAGCCGGCGCAGGTCGCGGTCGAAGTCGGTGACGGGGTCGGCGGTCGTGCGCAGCACCGGATCGCCGATGATGCGGATCTCGCGCATGGGATATCTGCTCTCGTAAGGACTGGGATGCGGAACGGGTCCTTACTCTAGCAAGCGGACCTGATCGGCGAAGGCTGTGGAAGACTGGTCGGGTGCGTGTCTACATCGGTGCCGACCATGCCGGCTATGAGCTGAAAAACCACCTCGTGTCCTGGCTCAAGGACCACGGTCACGAGGTGACCGACTGCGGTCCGTTCGTCTATGACGCGGAGGACGACTATCCCGCGTTCGTCCTGCGCGCGGCCGAAGGCGTCGCGGGCGACCCCGGCAGCCTGGGGGTGGTCATCGGAGGCTCGGGCAACGGCGAGCAGATCGCCGCCAACAAGGTGCGCGGCATCCGCGCGGCGCTGGCCTGGAGCGAGGAGACGGCCTCGCTGGCCCGCGAGCACAACAACGCCAACGTCGTCAGCGTCGGTGCCCGCATGCACACCGTCGACGACGCGGCCAGGTTCGTGGAGGTCTTCCTGACCACGTCGTTCTCCGGCAGCGAGCGCCACAGCAGGCGGATCGCCCAGCTCGACACCTACGAGACGATCGGCCAGCTGCCCTCCCTGCCCTGACCCTCAGCCCTTGCGCTTGGCGTCACGCCTTGGCATCTCGTCACGCAGAGGCCGTCGGTCGGCGGCCTCCTGCTGCTCTTTCGACGGTCTCGACACGTCGCGGGCGCGCATGGCGACGGTCGCGGTGATCTGCAAACTCTGCAGTGCCATGTCAACGACCCTACGTCAGAACGTCAGTCCCGCCCATGGCCTCGGGCTCCACGACATGGCGGTGGCCAGCGAACGCAGCGCGCCGGGGGAGTGCTCGCGCACCAGCCCCGCCGCCAGGTGCTCCATGAGCATGCCGTCGCCGAGGTACGCCGAGCCGAGCGAGGCCACCGGCAGTGTCACGTCAGGCCGGTCGTCGACCGGTGCGCACTCCGCGCCCGCCGGGCCGGCGGTGAGCCGCCAGCGCCGGGCGTTCCACGGGCACACGTCGTCCTCAACCTCGATCACCGCGTCCACCGGAGCCGAGTAGGACCGCGCGGCCAGAGCCGCGCCCACCTCGACCAGGCGCACCCACAACTCGTCCGTCCAGCCGGCGCGCGCCTGCCTCGGGTCGGCCAGCAGCGCGATCAGGGGGTCGTCCACCGGCCTCGCGCCCGCCTCCACCCGGGAGACGAGATCGCGGTCGAGCACGCTGCGCCACAGCAGCGCGTACGCCGCCGGATCGGCCGCCTCCAGCTCCTGCAGCCGCACCTCCCCGTCGGGAATGCCGTCGGCGTCCCACGACGGCTTGATCCGGAACAGGGCATAACCGCGTACGCCGCCGTCGTCCTCGGCCAGCACCGAGCGCAGCGGGCCTGCCCCGCCCTGATCGGCCTCCTCGTCGGCCAGCACGCCGTCCCAGAACCGCGCGTTGCGCTCGTAGCGTCCGGGACGCCGGGCCACGACGGAGGCGAACACCTTCTCCAGGTCGGCGCGTACGTCGGCGGGCTTGGCGACCCTGAGCCTGAGCGACGGGTCGGAAGGAGCGTTCGCGACGAACGGCGTACCACCGGGTTTCCTGAAACGGAACGACAGCGAGCTCGACGCCCTGCCGTAGCCGTACCTGCCGTAGATGGAGGCCTCGGAGGCGTAGAGCGCGGCGACGCTCTCCCCGCGCTCCCGGATGTCGGAGAGCTGCCTGCGCATCAGCGACGACAACACGCCGCGTCGGCGATGGGAGGGCAGCACGCTGACGGCCGTCACGCCCGCGACGGGAAGCTGCCCGCCGGGGACCGTCATGGTGAGGCTGTAGATGGACGTGACGCCCGCGATGAGGTCTCCGTCGAAGACCGCGAGCGTGCGGTCGAACTCCGTCTCGGCCTTGTAACGCTCGTTCTGCGCGGGATTCGGCCGCCAGCCGAACCCTTCTTCGAGCACCAGCGCGAACGCCGACCACTCGGACTCGTCGATCGGGCGGATCGGATACGTCATCTGTCCACGGTAGGAGCGGGCAAAGAGGAAGGGCTACCGAATATCCGTGCTTGATGATCAAGGCCTTGGTCAAGTGGGCTGCCCAAACACGGGTCAGACCGATACAGTCAGGCCCATCATGAGTTCCCGACCGGCGCCGCTGATCCCGCCACGGGTCCGTGCCGTCCTGGTGCGGGTGCCGGGTCTGGTGGCCGCCGTCCGCTTCATCCGGCGAGGGCCGCTGGCCCGCGACCGCAACCTGCTCGTCACGCTGACCGTGCTCGCGCTCGTCATCGGGTTCCTCGCGGTCAAGGTCTCTACCGAGTGGTTCTCGCCCTCCCTGCTCATCCTCGTCACCCTGGTCGGCGGGCTTCAGCTGCGTCTGCGCAGCCTGGTCAAGCTGCTGGTCGGTGTCGGCGTCGCGCTCGGCTACATCGCGATCGGGCTGGGCCCCGACCGGATCGGCGTCGGGCTGACCGTGACGATCGTGTTCACCACGGTGCTCGCCGTGCTCATGGCCCGCACCAGGGGCAAGCTCGGCGTGCAGGGGTTGCGCGGCGACGCCATGCTGCTGGAGTTGCGCGACCGCCTCAAGAGCCAGGGCGAGCTTCCTGCGCTGCCCAAGGACTGGGGCGGCAAGGTGGTGCTCAAACAGGCCGGCGGGTCGTCGTTCGGCGGCGACTTCCTGGTCTCCATGCGCGACGGCAACTCCGTCGAGATCGCCCTGGTCGACGTGTCCGGCAAGGGCGTCGACGCGGGCACCAGGGCACTGCTGCTGTCCGGCACGTTCGGCGGGCTGCTCGGCTCGGTCGACGACTTCCTGCCCGCGTGCAACACCTACCTCCACCGCCAGCGAGGCGACGAGGGGTTCGTGACCGCGGTGCACGTGCGGCTCGACCTCGACACGGGCGACTACACGATCACCTCGGCCGGGCATC
Source organism: Nonomuraea sp. K271 (assembly GCF_009908215.1). Taxonomy (NCBI): domain Bacteria; kingdom Bacillati; phylum Actinomycetota; class Actinomycetes; order Streptosporangiales; family Streptosporangiaceae; genus Nonomuraea; species Nonomuraea sp. K271. Next base: position 29,488 of record NZ_JAAAHR010000076.1, read on the forward strand.
CGCCGGTGGTGAAGTTCGACGCGGGCACGGGCAACTGGCAGGTGGCCTCGGCCAAGGGCGTGGTGCTCGGCGTGGTGCCCGACCTGCACTGCGAGCCCGACAGCGGCACCCTGCGCAAGGGCGACGCGCTGCTGCTCTTCACCGACGGCCTCATCGAGCAGCCGGGGCGCGACATCGACGCCGGCCTCGACCGGCTGCTGGGCGAGGCGGAGCGGCTGCTGCCCTCCGGTTTCCGCGACGGCGCGCGGCCACTGGTCAACGCCATGGCCTCCGGACACAACGACGACTGCGCATTGGTGCTGATCTGGCGTCCCTGATGACGAATCACACGGTTCAGGTTGTGTTGGGAGTCACTGGCAGCGGGCTCCACGCTGCTGAGATCCTCTAGACGTTCGGGCCCCGGCGGAGCGGCGCGGCTCCACCGGGTCCCGTCACAACCAGCCCTGGTCGCTCGCGATGCGCACGGCGTCGAGCCGGTTGCGCGCCCCTGTCTTGCACATGATGCGCGACAGATGGTTGCGCACGGTGCCCACGGAAAGGAAGAGCTGGTCGGCGATCTCGGTCGAGCGCGCGCCGCCCGCCGCGACGCGCAGCACGTCGAGTTCCCGCCTGGTCAGCGGGTTCGTCGCGCACTGGAGCGCGGCCGCGGCCAACTCCGACTCGATGGCCCGGCGGCCCGCCGCGACGAGGCGCACTCCCTCAGCCAGCCGCTCGGGCGGCACGCACAGGCTCATGAACCCGAGCGCGCGCTCGGCCAGCGCGCTGCGCACCTGCCCGGGATGGGGATCGGTCGACAACACCAGCACCTTGCATCCCGGCGCCCGCGCGGAGAGCCCGGCCAGCACGGAGCCCCCCGGCAGCCCGGCATCGACGACGGCCACGTCGGGACCGCTCTCGACGGCCGCCCGCACCGCTTCGTCGGCGCATCCGGCCTGCGCCACGACCCGCAGATCGGGTTCGGCTCCGAGAATGGCCAGCAGGCCACGGCGCACCAACGGCAGATGCTCTGCGATCAGTATGCGGATCAAGGACTCCCCCTTCATCGTCTCTTAGGGTGATCGTTTGATCGCGCACTGTCAATCCATTCCAAAAGGCGGGCAAGCCGTACCGCGCGGCGGATTCGACTACCCTTGGGTTGGCGGTTTTTCGCCGGTCCTGCCGTCTGCCATGGAGCGCGACTCGATGAACTGGCTCTATCTCGTGGGGATCATCCTCTTCCTCCTCGGGCTGATGTTCTCCATCGCGCTGCACGAGCTCGGCCACCTCGTGCCCGCCAAGATCTTCGGCGTGCGCGTGACGCAGTACATGGTGGGTTTCGGCTCGACGGCCTGGTCCCGGAGGAAGGGCGAGACCGAATACGGCGTCAAGTGGATCCCGCTCGGCGGCTACATCCGCATGATCGGCATGCTGCCGCCGCGCCCCGGTGACGATCCCACCAAGGCCAGGAGCACCGCGACGGGCCCGTTCCAGGGGCTCATCGAGTCCGCCCGCGACGCCGCGCTGGAAGAGGTGCGGCCCGGCGACGAAGAGCGCGTCTTCTACCGCAAGAAGTGGTGGCAGAAGGTCATCATCATGTCCGGCGGCCCGGCGATGAACTTCGTGCTGGCGTTCGTCTTCTTCAGCATCCTGCTGGTCGGCATCGGCCTGCCGACGTGGGCCCCGATCGTCTCGCCCGAGACCAACACGTGCGTGATCCCCGCCTCGGAGCAGCGCACCACGTGCAAGCCCACCGACCAGCCGACCCCCGCAGCCCAGGCCGGCCTCAAGCCCGGTGACCGCCTGGTCTCGCTCGACGGCAAGAAGATCGGCGACTGGACCGCGGCCACCCACCTGATCCGCTCCCACGGTGCCGGGCCCGCGCAGCTCGGCATCGTCCGCGACGGCAAGCCGATGACACTCGACGTCACGCTCATCGCCCAGGACCGGCCCAACCTCGAAGATCCGGATAAGATCGACAGGAATGTCGGCTTCCTCGGCGTGCTGCCCACCGAGGTCATGCAGCAGCAGAACCTCGGCCAGGTGATCGGCTACATGGGCGAGCTGACGGGCAGGGTCGCGAGCTCACTGCTCAACCTGCCGGAGAAGATGGTCGGCGTCTGGCACGCCGCCTTCTCCGGCGAGGAACGCGACCCCGAGGGCCCGGTCGGCGTCGTCGGCGCGGGCCGCATGGGAGGCGAGATCCTCGCCTCCGACCTGTCCAACGAGAAGAAGATCGCCATCTTCGTCAACCTGCTGGCCGGGTTCAACCTCGCGATCGGCATGTTCAACCTCATCCCGCTGCTGCCGCTCGACGGCGGGCACATCGCGGGCGGCCTGTGGGAGGGGCTCAAGCGGGCGTACGCCAAGGCCATGCGGCGGCCGGACCCCGGCTACGTGGACATCGCGAAGGTGCTGCCGCTGACCTACGCGATCGCGATCGTCATGATGATCATGGCGGGGCTGCTGATCTACGCCGACCTGGTCAACCCGCTGCGGCTGACGGGCTGACGGGAGGGCCGTCTCAGCCCCGGGTGAACGGCAGGGCGGAGCCGAAGACCGCGCCGAGCACGAGCCAGGCGATGACGACGGCGAGCCAGAACACGGCTCGCCGGCTCGGCGGAGGGCCGTCACGCAGCAGCGAGAACCCCAAAGGGACCAGCGCGACGCAGAGTCCGCCCACGGCGATGACGGACTGCGGGATCTGGGTGCCCTTCAGCGTCCCGAGCGCGAGCGCCGACATCAGGCCGAGCGCCACCGAGCGGCCCAGGCCGAGTGCGCCGGAGCGGTAGGCGCCGACGGCCAGCACGATCCAGCCGGCGAAGGCCGCACCCGACAACATCCTGAAGGGATGCCATTGCGTGTCCCACCATGCTGCGTAGTAGTGCTCGATCCCGCCGATCATCGCGGGCAGGCCCAGGGCGTCGGTCAGGTGGAAGGCCAGGTGGTCGGTGCCGTACTGGAAGGTCCGGGTGAACAGCCCGGCGATCACCAGGCATCCGCCCCACAGCCCCCACAGCGGCCTGGTGGCGGCGATCCTGTGCGCCAGCGTCATGACCGCCGGGCACAGCAGGATGACGCCGCAGGCGAAGCTGGCATAGGCGGCGGTGACGAGCTCCGGGTGCCGGGTGTAGGCGGCGAGCTGGTCAGGGAAGAAGAAGTGGAACCGTGAGCGCAGCAGAATCCCGGTCATGAGCAGGGTGGGGCCGGCGATCAGCGCGACGGCGCTCACCCATCGTCCGGGGAAGGCCGGTTGCCGGCCCAGGTTGGCGGTGGCGTTGGCGGCCCGCCGCTCCTTGGCTGCCCGCCGCCATCGCGTGATCCGCCGGCGAAGCTCGTTCTTCATGCGTTCCTGCCCGTCGTGTCGGTGTCGGTGCGGCCCGGAAAGCCGGGCGCATCAGCATGGTGGCGGGCGGTGCGGCGGGCGCGCGTCGGGCCCAGGTCACATCTTGCGGCGGCGAGCAGGAGACAGGTACGACCCCGGACGGACGCGGCCGTCCTACCGTGGTCAGATGCCGGGCGAGCCGGTGAGGAGATAACGTCACGGCATGAAATGGGCTCGGCAGCTCCGCCGGAAGGGCGTTGCCGACGCGGCGGCGGCGGTCATGGTGGCGCTGCTCGTCGGCTACGCCTTCGTCGATCCTCCGGGGCCGTCGCCGTCATGGCCCGCCTGGACGGCCTGGCCGGTCGCGGCGGTCGTGAGCTTTCCCGTCGCGCTCCGGCGGCGGCTGCCGCGGTCCATGCTCGCCGCCGGGTGCGCCGCGGGCGCACTGACGGTCGTGGCCGGCGCCGGCGCGGCGGGCGCGCTCTCGGTGTCGTTCCTGCCGACCGTGCTCGTGCTGTACGTCGTGGCCTCCACCGCCTCGGTCGCGTGGGCGGTGGCGGGCTGGGCGGCCTGCCTGTCCGCCGCGGTGATCACTATCCTGATCTTCTACGCCCAGGTGCTGCCCGGCCTCTCGCCGGTGGCCACGCCGAGCGAGCTGCCACCTCACTGGCCGGTCGAGATCGGCGTGATCGGGGTGCTGCTGACGGCCGCCTGGGCGCTGGGGACGGCCGTACGCTGGAAGCGCGACACGACCGCTCGGCTCGTCCGCCACCTCGCCGAGGCCGCGGTGGGGGAGGAGCGCAGGCGCATCGCCAGGGAACTGCACGACATCATCGGCCACAGCATGAGCGTGATCGCCGTCAAGGCCACCGTCGCCAACCATGTCGCCGAAGCCCGCCCGCAGGAGGTGCGCGCCGCGTTGTCCGTCATCGAACAGACCAGCCGGAGCACACTCACCGAGATCCACCGGGTGCTCGACCTGCTGCGCTCCGACGGCGACCCCCAGCAGGCGCACGTGCTCGTTCCCGGCATGGCCGACCTGCCCGAGCTGGCCGCGCAGGCCCGCTCGGCCGGGGTCGAGGTCGACCTGACCGTCCGCGGGGAGGCCACGCCGCCTCCCGCGGTCGCGGTGTCGGTCTACCGGATCGTGCAGCAGGCCCTGACCAACGTCGTCACCCACGCGGGGCCCACGCGCTGCTCGGTCACCGTCGTCGTCGACGAGCGGGAAGCCGCGATCGAGGTCGTCGACGACGGCCCCCGCCACGGCCCCCGCCACGGTGCCCGCCATGGTGCCCGCCAGGGCCGGCGGCCTGGTCACGGCGGCCACGGCCTTGTGGGCATGCGTGAACGCGCGAAGACGTACGGAGGCACGTTCAGCGCGGGGGCACGCCCTGACGGCGGGTTCCGCGTGGCGGCCCGCCTGCCCTACGACCGGGACGGCCGGCCGGCATGAGCGCCGACGCCCCTAGGCCGATCAGGGTGCTGCTCGCCGAGGACCAAATCCTGGTGCGCGACAGCTTCAAGGTGCTCATCGACACCACACCGGGGCTGACCACCGTGGGCGAGGCGGGCAGCGGTGCCGAAGCCGTCCTGCTGGCCCGCCGGCACCGCCCGGACGTCGTCCTCATGGATATCCGCATGCCCGGCATGGACGGCATCGAGGCGACCAGGCGGATCTGCGCCGACCCGGCCGGCAGCGGCACGCGCGTGCTGATCCTCACCACGTTCGACCAGGACGACTACGTCCACGCGTCGCTACGCGCGGGGGCGAGCGGTTTCCTGCTCAAGCACGCCACGGCGACCGAGCTGCTGGCCGCCATCCGGGTCGTCGCCGCCGGCGAAGCGCTGCTGGCGCCGACCGTGACCCGCCGGCTCATCGCCGACTTCCTGCGACGTGCCCATCCCGCTCCGGCCACGCGAGACCTCGGCCACATCACCCAGCGCGAGTGCGAGGTGCTCACCCTCGTCGGCAGGGGGATGTCCAACTCCGAGATCGCCGGGCATCTGCATCTCACCGTCGGCACGGTCAAGACCCACATCGGCAGGCTCCTGGCGAAACTGCAGGCCCGCGACCGGGCGCAACTCGTCATCGCCGCCTACGACGGCGGGCTCGTCGACCCGCGGCCACGATGACACAGAGCCCGTTCAGTTCATGGAGATGTGCACGTGGTCGTAGTGGTTCTCGGTGATGCTGCCGCGGTCGGACATCGTGCTCCAGCCCGATCCGTGGTTGATGCGCTGTTTCCAGATGACGTACTTGACGCCCAGCTTGCTCTTGTTCTTGATGGCCCACTCCGCGATGCGATCGCCCAGGGCGGTGTTGGCGGCGGAGGGCATCGAGCCGCCCGTGCTCATCATGAAATCGCAGGCCCTGCCCAGCGGGTGCTCGCCTCCTGAGCCGGAGCGGAAGCAGCCGACGGTGAAGGGCAGCGCGAAGTTCTTGTCGATCTGCTCCTTCATCAGCCGCGTGCGCGGGGTGATGTTGTCGGAGCCGGACGGCAGTTCGGGCGCCCAGCCGCCGTCCGGCCTGCGGTTCGTGCCGAACGGCACCAGGTCCTGCAGCTTCTTCTCGATGTCGTCGATGACGTCCTCGGCCTCGTCGCGCCGGCCGGCCACCTCGGAGGCGTCCTTGCGGATCTTGACGGCGAGCTCGGCGGCCTGCACGGCGGCCTTCTTCTTCTGGTCGCGTGTCCTGGCCACGCCCTGCACGAACGCCTGCTGCTCGGCGGTGACCTGGTTGAGCACGGCCGCGCCGCCGCTGTTCTCGGGCAGCATGAACGCGGGAACGCTGGAAGTGCCGTTCTGGTAGCGCAGCCGGGCGATCTCGGCGACCCGCTTCTCGGCCGTCGTGAGCGCCTCCTCGGCGGTGGCCAGCCGGGCCTTGGCCGCCTTGGCGGACTTCTGTGCCTTGGCCAGCTCGACCCGCTTGAGGTTGTACGCCTCGATCAGCTTGTCGACCTTGTTGTTGAGCTGCTTGAGCTGGGCCCGCAGCTCCGACTCCTTGGGTTTGGGCGCCGCGGACGCCGGGGCCGCCGAGACGGCGACGGCTGCGGCGGCGATGAGACCGATGGCAAGACTCGCGGGGGACGAAGCCGCCACGTAGGTGTTCCTCTCCCTCTGCCGGCCGGGTTAGCTGACGGGTTCGGGTAAGGGAGCTGCGTTTCCCTACCACCGAAGTGGATTCACCCCAAGTGCGATGGGTCCCCGGCTCCCGGGCAACTCGCCCAGGATTAGGCGGTGCAACGGCTGTTACGGCCGGTACATAAGGGGATATTAGTGGTAGATCACGAGTCATGCGACCTTAAGTAGAAATCTATTCTTGATCGATCCGTGACCGGAGCATACGGGCGGCCTCCTCCGGCATCACGTCGTTGACGAACGCGCCCATCGCGGACTCCGAGCCAGCCAGATACTTGAGCTTGTTCGGCGCCCGCCGGATGCTGAAAAGCTCCAGATGCAGGTACGCGAGCTCGCGGTCCCGCCGCACCGGAGCTTGGTGCCAGGCCGAGATGTAGGGCGTCACACCGCCGAACAACCCGTCAAAGGCTTGCAGCACCGTGGTGTAGAGCGGGGCGAACGCCGCATGTTCCTCCTCCGTGAGTGCGGCCAGGTCGGGCACCTGCCGGTGCGGATAAACGTGCACCTCGAACGGCCAGCGCGCGGCCGCCGGCACGAACGCCGTCCATGCCTCGTTGTCGGCGATCACCCGCGTCCCGGCGGCACGCTCGGCGGCCAGCACGTCGGCGAACAGGTTGCCCGGCCCCTGATGGCGGGCCGCCGCGCCGAGCTGGAGCTTCGTCCTGGGCGTGACGTACGGGTACGCGTAGATCTGGCCGTGCGGGTGGGCCAGCGTGATGCCGATCTCCTCGCCCCGGTTCTCGAAACAGAACACCTGCTCCACGCCCTCGACCGCGGACAACTCGGCCGTACGGTCGGCCCAGGCCTCCATGACGAGCCGTACCTGCGCGTCAGAGAGCTTGGAGAAGGAGGACGAGTGGTCGGAGGTGAAGCACACCACCTCGCAGCGCCCGACCCCCGGACGGACGTCGCTCAGCCCGCCAACATCGTGATAAGTCCCAAAATTGGTGGAGAAGGACGGGAAGCGGTTTTCGAACACCACCACGTCATAGTCGTACGCCGGGATCTCCGTCGACCGCGCGTCCGACGACGGGCACAACGGGCACTCGGCGGACGTGCCCGCCGGCAGGAACGTCCGCGTCTGCCGGTGCCCGGCCATCGCGATCCACTCCTCGGTCAGCGGATCGTAGCGCAGCTCGGACGCCACCGGCCGGGGCTCCAGCGGACGCCGGTCGATCGCGCTCCGATCGGCGTCGTCGCGCTGGTCGAAGTAGATCAGCTCCCGGCCGTCGGCGAGTTGGGTGACGGTGCGCTTCAATGCGTGCCCTCCGCGATGATCAGTTCTCCGGCCCGCTCGGCCAGCTGCGTGCGTGCGTCCTCGGGCAACCCCGCGTCGGTGATGACCACGTCCGCCTCGCTCAGTTCGGCGATGGTGCTGATGCCCACCGTGTTCCACTTGGTGCTGTCGGCCGGGACGACCAGCCGGTGCGCGGCCGCCACGAGCTCCCTGTCGGTCTCCGACTCCAGCAGGTTCGGCGTGGTGAACCCGGCCCGCACGCTCATCCCGTGCACGCCGAGGAAGAGCGTGTCCACGTGCAGGCGGCGGATCGCGGCCACGGCCACCGGGCCGACCAGCGCGTCGGACGGCGTACGCACGCCTCCCGTCAGCACGACGGTGCGGTCGGCGCGCGGGTTGCGGTGGAAGACCTCGGCGACGGGGATCGAGTTGGTGATCACGGTCAGTTCGGGGACGCCGATGAGGTGGTGGGCCAGCGCCCATATGGTGGTGCCCGCTGACAACGCCACGGCGGTGCCGGGGCGGACCCACCTGGCCGCGTGCCGCGCGATGGCCTCCTTCTCCTGCTGCTGGCGGGCGGACTTCGCGGTGAAGCCCGGCTCCTCGGTCGATCCTGGACCGAGGGCGGTCGCCCCGCCGTGCACCTTCTCCAGCAGGCCGCGTTCGGCCAGCACTTCAAGGTCACGGCGGATGGTCATGTCGGAGACGCCCAGCTCGCGTACGAGGTCGGCGACCCGGACGCCGCCGTTGCTGCGCACACGTTCGAGGATCGTCTGCTGACGCTGCTGTGCGAGCACGCCCGCTCCTTCCAACAGATTCCACCAAATTATGACACGACGCTGTTGGGGAATGTTAGGTCGTTACGGATCGCTTGCGCTGTTCAAGGGGAAAGAGAGGTTGAAAGCACACCGATCATCCGGGAGGCGTACTGATGGCCAGGCGAGCACGCAAAGGCAGGGCACGCAAGAAGAAGAAGGCCAACCACGGCAAGCGCCCGACCGCACGCTGACAGGTGGCCGCCCGCCGGCGGCCACCCCCTGCACAGCCCGGCAGGAGCCGGCTCAGAGCAGGAGCGCGGGCCGGTCGGGGTGATCGGCCCTGATCACGACGTCGGCCGCCTCCTGCGGCCCCACCTCGCGCTCGTACCGCTCGTATGCGGGCAACCGCCACCGCTCCTCCTCAGGCGTACGGCGCTCCAGCGCCGCCGCCGACAACCACACATGCACGGTCAGCTCGAACGCCAGCCCCTGCCCCAGCAGCAGCGTCCCGTCGACGACGACCACCCCGCCCGGCGGCAGCTCCTCGTACGGCAGCCGGTACGCCCGGTCGATCCGGCTGTCCCACAGGGCCGGCAGCACCCGCCCGGAGCCGTGCTCGTCCAAGGGGTCCAGCACCTCCCTGCCCAGCGCCTTGACGTCGAGCCAGTCCTCGTAGAAGGCGTCGGGATCGTCCCTGCCGTGCTCCAGCCGCAGCGACGCGGGCCGCAGGAAGTCGCCCGCGGAAACCCGGAGCACGGGCCGCCCACGCAGCCTCAGCGGTGCCACGAGGTCGTCGGCCAGCGTATCCGGCCGCCCCGCGGGCGCTCCGTCGACGGCCACCCGCACCCACCGGTCGCGCGGCCACCGGGCGACCCGCTCGGCCAGCTCGCCGACGAGAACGTCACGGGAGATCGGTCGCGCACGCATCAGCACCACCTTACGAGCGCCCACCGCCGGGCCGACGCGCCGCGCGGGGGCGCCGAGAGGCGTCCGATCGTAGAATCCGCCCATGGACTGGCGGACGTGGCACGACGAGTACGACGGCCCCGTTCGCGGCTGGCGCAACGCCTGCGGGTCGTGCACCAGCGCATCCGGCCGGCACTCGACACCTGCCGTGCCGCATATCTGCCGATGGTTCGAGGACCGCGGCTACGACCGCGAATGGCTGTCGGAACCGGGCATCGGCTACGGCGTCGGCGTCCAACGTCTCACCGGCACCCCGCAGCCCATGGTCGCGGGGCGGCACATGTTCACCTTCACCCGGCACGACGAAGGCCAGGCGCTCGGTGAGGTGCGGCCTGGCCTTCATGCTCACGAGAGCGGACGACGGGAATCGAACCCGCGTAGCTAGTTTGGAAGACTAGGGCTCTACCATTGAGCTACGTCCGCGCGAACCGGTCGAAGTCTGGTCTAGACTTCATCCGGTCGTCAGGTCGTAAGCGTACCGGAGTCGCGGACCGCATGCGCACTCGGCGAGACGGGGCGTGGCGCAGCTTGGCAGCGCGCTTGCTTTGGGAGCAAGAAGTCGCAGGTTCAAATCCTGTCGCCCCGACCGTGTGATGTCTCAGGACATCGGAAACCCTCGAACCTACGGGTTCGGGGGTTTCGTCGTGTTGGGGTTTGCCTGGGGTTGGTAGTCGCGGGCGGGGTCGATGGTCAGCTCGCGCAGGAGTTCTCCGGTG